>CAZOXE010000016.1:0-8831 GCA_964583835.1 uncultured Candidatus Saccharibacteria bacterium
CTGTATACAGATCGTTCGATAATAACTTCATCGTAATCAAGCGGTAATATTTTATTTGAATTATCAATCACCAATTTTACCGTAGCCTTATTTTGTCTTGGGGCATCGGCACCACCATTAAAAATCATATCCTCGCCTTTCTTACCTCTCATTGACTTCATAGATTGCTCCCCCATAACAAACCTAAATGCTTCGGCTACATTAGATTTACCTGATCCGTTTGGACCAACAATACCAGTTATGGGCGCGCTAAATTCGAGCTCGCTTTTAGAGCCAAATGATTTGAAACCGGAAATTTCTAACGATTTTAAATACACAGAAAAATTTATTAAATCCAACCCTTCTTCTCCAACGCTTTTCTAGCTGCATCCTGTTCTGCGTCTTGTTTCGACCTACCTTCTCCAGTCGCGACTTCTTCATCTCCAACCATCACAATAACGACAAACTTTTTGTCATGATCTGGTCCAATTTCATTTGTGGTTTTGTATGTCGGAGTGCTACCAGCAAACTCTTGAGCTTTCTCCTGAAATAGACTCTTAGAATCAATCCAGAGTTTATTTTTAATAATCTTATCAATATGAACAAATATATTTTTTTCTATAAATACTTTTGCTACTTCGTACCCTCGATCCAAGTATATTGAACCTATTAATGCTTCAAGGGTATTTGCAAGAATATATTGTCTAGCTCTACCAATATCTTTTGATTCACCTTTTGAAAGTAGAAGGTAGCTGTTCATCCCTAATGAAGTTGCAATATATGACAACGAATCAGTGTTAACTAGTGAGGCTCGGTACGCTGTCATTTCACCTTCATTTCCTTTAGGAAACTTTTTGTATAAAGCGTCAGTGATTACGAGCTCCAATACGGCATCACCTAAAAATTCAAGTCGCTCGTTGTGCCCTTTACCCGATCTTTTATTTTCATTTAAAAACGACCTATGTGTAAAGGCTTGTTTTAGTAAGTCTTTGTCTTTAAAACTTACCCCTATCTTTTCCTCGAATTCTTCAAAATTCATATTATTTCTTTAGCAATATATTTATTGCCTTTGTAAATATAGGAACAATATCGTCGTACAGTTTAAGATCCAGAATGTCGGTAATCTTGAACCATTTAGCATCATCAAGACCTCCGCTCTTCTTTATCTTAATATCCACAAAGGGCGACTCGGCAAGGTGATAAATCACCTGTTTTCTTATCTTACCTTTTTCTGGATCGCTCGCAACATATTCGTTAGTTCCGAGTCTTTCGGTAACATTAATATCAAGACCAATTTCTTCTTTTATTTCACGCTTTGTTCCTTCTTTTTCATCCTCACTCTCGTTTAAATGTCCTTTGCTCAATGTCCATCTGCCAAAAACATCGTGAACAAGTGCGAGATAAACATCGTCGCCTTCTCTTGCATAGACAACTGCACCACACAATTTTTCAATGGGCATTTTTTCAAAAGGAACATCTTTTATTTTTTTCTTTTTAGACACTTCGTCTTTACCTGGTTCTCCAAGTTCTTTATAAACGGCGCCAAGTACACCATTAACAAACTTACCTGAATTTTCGCCTCCAAATGTCTTTGCGAGCTCAATAGCCTCGTTAATGGCCACCTTAGCAGGAACCTCGCTTCTATTAGCAAAAATGAGCTCATAGAGCCCTATTCTAAGGATATTTCTATCCACAACTGAAATTTTCTCAAGAGGCCAGTCTGGCGCAGCTTTTACAATAATGTCATCAAGGGTAGATTTTTGTTTAATGACATTATCAAATAGATTTTTTATAAAAACATTATCATTTATTCCAGAGGCAAATTCGTTAATATTTCTATCGAGTACTCCCTCTGCTTCTTTTTGACTGAGATTTTTAAAATCCCATTCAAACAAAGTCTGCATTACAATTGACCTTGAAAGATGTCTATTTGCCATATTTTTGAAAGAACAATTTATTTACTAACTATTTACTCCCTTTTGATTGCTTTTTAACTTTTTTCAAAGCTTTCTTTTCTAAATTTATTACTTGTCTACCCTTATATTTTCCAGTAAATGGTGAAGCTCGATGAGGTTGTCTTTTTGTGTTTGAATCCTTATCTTTAACCAAACTAAGAGCAGTCAGAGCAAAATGGCTCCGCCTGTTGTTCCTATGGGATTTGGTGCTTCGCATTCGTACTACCATGATTAGATGATATTACCAAAAACCTTATTATTTTGCAAGATTATTTAGTAAAAAATTTCCTTAAATATGATTTTCTGTGTAAATGACTTACCCCGTGCTTTTTTATAGCGTTTAGATGGTTTTTTGTGCCATAACCTTTATGAACATCAAATGAATAAGCGGGAAATATATCAGAGTATTTTTTCATTCTCCTATCTCTATAGACTTTTGCAATTATTGAAGCAGCTGAAATTATTTTTATTTTTTCATCGCCTTTTATAATTGTTTTTTGGGAAAATTCCAACGGAGCATAGAGAGAGCCATCGAGTAATATATGTGATCTACCTGAATCGCAACCAATTTTTTTTATGCAACGTTTAATTCCTATCTTTATCGCCTTTGATATACCAAACTTATCAATAATGGTGTTTGAAACCATTGAATATGAATAACTTGCGATTTTTTTACAGCGCAATTTTTGGAAATACTTAAACCATTCTTCACGCTTTTGTTCAGAAAGAGCCTTTGAGTTTTTTATCCCTTTTAGTAAATGTGTTTTTTCTATGGAAAACATTCCAATCGAAACTGGCCCGGCAAGAGGACCCCTACCCGCTTCGTCTATGCCGTAAAGTATTTTTTTGAGTTTTGCCATTGCGTCTATATAATAGCACTATGCCAAAACCGTTTTCTCACCTGCATACGCACAGTCACTACAGTCTTCTCTATGCCCTACCGAAAGTAAATGAGTTGGTAAAAAGAGCAAAATCTGATGGAATGACAGCCCTAGCACTTACCGATAACGGAAATTTGTATGGTGCAATAGAATTTTATAAAACTTGTAAAAAATCCGGAATCAAACCAATAATTGGTGTTGATGCGTATGTTGCACCAAGAACTAGATATGACAAAGAACCAAGGATTGATACAGAAAAAACAAGACTCATACTTTTAGCAAAAAACCTTCAAGGCTATAAAAATCTAATTAAACTTGTGACGGATTCCTATCTTCAGGGTTTCTACTATAAACCACGAATCGATAATGAACTGATAGAAAAATACAAAGAAGGGTTGATTGCTATAACTCCGTCGTTTACAGGAGATATTGCGCTTGCAATAAAAAACCAGAATATTGAAAAAGCTAATTCCAAGCTCAATTTTCTAAAAAATAATTTTGGTGATGATTTTTATATTGAGATAACCCATCATCCAGAGATCAGAGGACACGAGGAAAATATGAAATCCTTGGTTAACTTTGCAAGAGAAACAAATACACAGATTGTTGCTGGACATGATGTTTACTACCTTTTGCCTGAAGATAAAAAAGCTAGAGATACATTAATTGCAGTCCAAAAAAACATAAAACTCGATCAGTATGGCGAAGAAGACAAGGGAGATTTTTCATTCATAAATCAAGAACAGGCTAATGAATATTTTAAGGATCTGCCTGACGCTCTTTTGAATACCCAAAAAATAGTAGAGTCGTGCAATGTTGAGCTTGAGCTTGGTAATTGGGTCTTTCCTGAAATAGAAATTCCTGAGGGTTCAAACCATAATGAGGAACTAAGAAAGCTTGTTTATACAGGAATAGAAAAAAGAGCAATTGAAAAGACTAAGGAGGTTCTAGATAGAGTGGAATATGAATTAAAAGTGATTAGTGATAAAGGTTACTCTCCATACTTCCTTGTCGTTGCCGACCTACTAGCTTTTGCACATAAAAATAAAATCCTAACTACAATCAGAGGTTCTGTTGCCGGATCAATGGTCACATATCTTGCGGGTATTACAAATGTAAATCCTCTTGAATACAATATTCCTTTTGAAAGATTCCTTAATCCCGAAAGACCATCTGCACCAGATATAGACATGGACTATGCTGACAACCGTCGTGATGAAATGATTCAATATGCAAAAGACAAGTATGGAGCAGATAAAGTCGCGCAAATTGGAACCTTCGGTACAATGATGGCGCGTGGCGCTGTCCGAGATGTAGCAAGGGCACTTGGCTACCCATATGCACTTGGTGACAGAATAGCAAAACTAATCCCTTTCGGTGCTCAAGGGTTTCCAATGACAATAGACAAGGCAATGGAGATGGTTCCCGAACTTAAGGATATGTTCAAAAAAGAACCAGATGTAAAAGCTGTGATAGATATGGCAAAAAAAATTGAAGGTTGCGCAAGACACATCTCAATTCATGCAGCTGGAGTGGTTATCTCGCCAAAATCACTAACAGAATATGTACCCCTTCAGTTTGATCCGAAAGGTGAAAACAAAATTATTACTCAATTTGACATGGGTGCCGTAGAGGATGCTGGACTATTAAAATTTGATTTTCTTGGAATAAAAAACTTATCAATACTTGCCGATGCTGTAGATAGGGTTAGGAAGATTGAGGGATCTGAAATTGATATTGAAAATATTCCAATAGATGACAAAAAAACTTTTGAAATGCTTTCGCGTGGTGAAACCTGCGGACTATTTCAGTTAAACGGCGAAGCGATGACAAAATTTTTAATTGATCTTAAACCTACAAATATAAAAGATATAAATGTGATGGTGGCGCTCTATCGCCCGGGTCCGATGAGAAATATTCCTGATTATATTGCAAGAAAACATGGAAAAAAGAAGGTGACTTTCCTACACCCAAAAATGGAAAGTTATCTAGGGGATACTTATGGAATCTTGGTTTATCAAGAAGACATCATGTTAACCGCCCTAGCTCTTGCAGGATATACATGGAAAACTGTCGATAAATTAAGAAAGGCAATAGGTAAAAAAATCCCAGAAGAAATGGCCGAGCAAGAGTCTATTTTTATCGAGGGATGTCAAAAAGTCTCTGGTCTATCAAAAGAGAAAGCTCAACAAATTTGGGATTTGTTCGACCCGTTCAAAGGCTACGGTTTCAACAAAGCGCACGCAGCAAGTTATGGAAAGGTTGCTTATCAAACTGCCTATATGAAGGCAAACTTCCCAACTATTTATATGAGTGCAGTATTAACCGCTGACTCGGGAGAAATCGAAAAAATAGCAGAATTTGTTGAGGAATGTAAAAGAATGAATATTCCTGTCTTACCTCCAGACATAAATGAAAGCTTCAAAGACTTCACAGTTGTTAAAGCAAACAAAACAGATGAAATGGATAAGATCAGATTCGGTTTAACTACAATAAAGAATTTTGGAGAAGGAATTGCAGAGGCAATAATTCTTGAAAGAGAGCAAAATGGAAAATTTAAATCTTTAGAAGATTTCTTAAATCGCGTGCACAATCGTAACTTGAATAAAAAATCACTAGAGGCTCTGATTATGTGCGGAGCAATGGATAGTTTCGGTGAACGAGGTGAAATGCTTGGAAATATTGAAGATATATTGGCCTACAACAAGGAAATGGTTAAAGACTCATTAAATGGTGATTCGTTGTTTGCCCACACAACACACTCGACGCACTTGAAACTGAGTCCAAAGGAGCCAGCATCAAAAGACCAAAAGTTAATTTGGGAAAAAGAATTGCTCGGACTCTATGTCTCTGGCCATCCGCTTGATAAATTTAAGGAAAAACTATCAGGTAAGCTTTCGATTCAAAAAATTAAAAATGAATTGAGGCAAGGAATGATAGGCGTTGTTTCTGGAATAGTTTCAAACCTTCAAGAAATTATAACGAAGAAGAACGAAAAAATGTGTTTTATAAAACTTTCGGATTTTTCTGGAAGTATTGAAGTAGTCGTTTTCCCAAGTATATTAGAGCAATTTAAGGACATCATTAAGCCTGATGCATGTATTTCTATAAAGGGGAAAATGTCGAATCGCAACGATCAGATCTCTATGATCGCTGATCAAATAAAGATAATTATTTAGAAAGCAAATAACGTCATCTTGATTATAAGCTAGTATTTTCATATTATTAGTCCTATATGGAAAATGAAAACCTAGTAAAACAGCGCCATTCTTTGTCTCATCTTCTGGCAATTGCAGTAAAGGAGTACTACCCCCATGCAAAACTTGCCATCGGCCCAGTTATTGATACTGGATTTTATTATGATTTTGATTTCGGTAACGGAGCAAAGCCAACAGATAAAGATTTAAAAAAACTTGAGCAGAGAGTAAAAGAACTCGCAAAACAAAAAATTGATTTTGAAAAAAAAGAAGTAACAGAAAAAGAGGCTAAGGCACTCTTTATGAGTGAGCCCTACAAACTTGAACTCATTGAGGAGATTGTAAAAAACAATGAAAAACTTTCTGTTTATAAAAGCGGAGATTTTACAGATCTTTGTAGCGGACCTCATGTACTTAATACTAGTGAAATAGATACAAAGGCGTTTAAACTTGATAAGACTGCTGGCGCATATTGGAGAGGAAGCGAAAAAAATCAAATGCTTACAAGAATATATGGACTTTATTTTGGAGATAAAGAAAAATTGGATGAGTACGAAAAAATGCTTATTGAAGCCGAAAAACGCGATCACAGAAAAATTGGCGTAGAACAAGACTTGTTTACATTTTCTGATTTAGTAGGTTCTGGACTGCCCATGTTTACACCAAAAGGTACTGCTATGCGAGACGCAATCGTAGAGAAAATTGCTTCTATTCAAAGCAAGCTTGGTTATAAAAAAGTTTGTATACCGCATATCACAAAAAAGGAATTATATGAAAAATCCGGCCACTGGGAAAAATTTGGAGATGAATTATTTAAAGTAAAAGGTAGAGAAAGTGAGTTTGTAATTAAGCCGATGAATTGCCCTCATCATTGTCAGATTTTCTCAAGTTTCCCAAAAAGTTATCGAGACTTGCCTGTTAGATACATGGAAACTACAACAGTGTATCGAGATGAACAGTCTGGTGAACTATTGGGACTGTCACGAGTAAGATCATTAACCCAAGATGATGGACATGTGTTCTGTACTCAAAGCCAGATTGAACAAGAAATAAAAAACATTATTTCAGTTATTAAAGAATTCTATTCTTCTCTCGGAATGTGGGACGAAGGCAAATATTGGGTAAGATTGTCTACACGTGACACAAATGCAAAAGAAAAATATCTCGGCGGAGACGAAATATGGGATCAGTCAGAAAAAATATTAGAAGATATCGCGAAGACAGAAAAATTTAATTATAAAATCGGAAAAGGCGAGGCCGCATTTTATGGTCCTAAACTTGATTTCATGTTTAAAGACGCTATTGGAAGAGAGTGGCAACTTGCAACAATCCAGCTCGATTTCAATATGCCAAAAAGATTTGAACTTGAGTATGCGGATAAAGATGGAACAAAAAAGACTCCGGTTATGATTCACAGGGCTATTGCTGGTTCTCTTGAGAGATTCCTATCAGTAATTATTGAGCACTTTGCAGGTGCATATCCATTTTGGCTTTCTCCTCTACAAATCAAAACAATACCTGTCTCAGAGGCACAGACTGAATATGCAAAATCGGTCAATGACGCTCTTGGTGCGTTGAATATCAGAGCCGAATTAGATGATTCAGACAAATCGCTCGGAAAGAAAATTTCAAGCGTAAAATCTGAAAAAATCCCCTACTTTTTGGTTATTGGCGACAGAGAAGTAAGTGAAAATAAAATTACCGTAGAGTCTAGGGATAAAGGAAAAATTGGTGAGATGACTCTTTCAGAATTTATAGATTCTATAAAGAAAGAAATGTAGCAAAACAAAACACTGGCCGAGTGGCCGGTGTTTTGTTTTTGTTTAGTTTAGAGCAAGTTTCTTTTGAAGATTCATTTTCTTGAATGCCTCAATTCTTGACTTGATCTCTTGTCTTCCCTTTCTTCTTAGTAAGAAGTAGGCAATGACTGCTGACCAAGCAATGACCCCAATAACAAAGAGTGTGATTGATAGAGTGTCTTCAACTCCTGTATATGGAATTTGGTTTAAGTAGACTGATGTCAAACCGGCAACTGGAGTACCTGTGCCAGCGTCGCTGATGACAATAACATCGTCATCTTCGTCGCTAACTCTAATAACAGGACATTCGTCAGTTACAGATTCACCATCATCATCTTCAACAGTTACTTCGATCTCATAACGACCAGAATCTTCAATTCTTACTCTTTGAGATTCATCGCTGTCGTCAAAATCATCAATGTCATCAATGTCTCCATCCCACTGAATATCATAAGGAGAATTTCCTCCATCAATTTCAACTTCAATAGTTACGTAATCATCTTCATTAATTGAAGTGTCTGAGACTCTACAAACAGCATCAAGATCATCATTTTCCTCTTGTTCAACAACAACAGTAGGACATGCATCGTATGCAGTATCTCCATCTTCATCGGTAACTTCAACACTTACATAGTAGTTTCCTTCATCATTGAATTCTTCGTAAATGATTCTTGCATCACCAGTAGCGTCCCCTGACCAATCATATTCATATGGTGAATTACCTCCTACAACATCAGCTTCAAATCTGACTTCCTCGCCTTCCTCTACACTCGTATCGGAAACTCTACAAACAACATCAAGGTCATCGTCAGATTGTGCTACATGATTGTAATAGTAATAGTTATCGTCATCGCTATTGTAATTGTATTCGTAATCGTAATCTATATCTGTATCACCACAAGATGAACATCCACCAGCATAAGAAATAGAATATGATGGGAATGAGTATCCATAATCGTAACTTGGATAATCGTAATAGTAATCTTCGTAATATTCTACGTAGTATTCAGGGTAAGAATA
>CAZOXE010000017.1:0-4756 GCA_964583835.1 uncultured Candidatus Saccharibacteria bacterium
CCTTTCTTTTTACCAATCATTGCTTGACCCAAAGGAGAAACATAAGAAATTTTACCTTTTAGAGTATCAGCTTCCTCAGTACCGACAATAACAAACTCTCGTTCGGTTTTATCACTCTCTTTCTTTACCTTTACTATAGAGCCGACTTCAACCTTATCACTCTTGTGGTGTTTTACGATTTTAGCTGATTTCAAAAGCTGTTCAAGTTTAGCGATTCTATCCTCAACAATAGCTTGCTCTTCTCTTGCCTGATGATATTCAGCATTTTCTGAAAGATCGCCAAAAGATTTAGCGGCTTCAAGCTGTTCACCGACCTCTCGTCTTTTTACAGCCTTGAGGTGATGTAGTTCCTCAGACAATTCATCGAATTTTTCTTTTGTTAGAAATTCTTCATGCATGCCACAATTTGCTTTCGCTTTATAAAATAATGCGAGAATTATACACGAGCACACACTCAAGTCAAGAATATATAAACCATAGAGATTAATCTATTTTTATATATTCTGGAGTGTTTGAAACCATCCAATCCATGAGCCCCCTCATTACAGACAATCCTCCAATTGTATTATCTCGAGGACCCCTTTCCATTAGAACAACAAAGGCATATTTAGGTTTTTCATAAGGGTAAAAACCAATGACCCATGAATTCACTCTGCTTTTTTCTACTCCAAGTTCGGCAGTTCCTGTCTTTGCCGCAACTGGAACATATGGAACATTTAATCCCTTTGCAGTACCCTCAAGAACTGCAAGTCTCATACCCTTTTTTACAGCATCAAAATTCTCCTTTTTAAAATCTAGTGTCTTCTCAACAGCAAAATCTATATTTCCACCAGAAATAATTGTTGGAAAAATTACTTTGCCATCTCCTGCAAGTGTTGCTACCGCCCTTAAGACTTGCATCGGAACAACCTGAACACCGTATTGCCCGATAGAAGTATAATATGTGTCTCCCACCCTCCAAGGGTCTCCCGGAAAGGCTTTTTCCTTCCATGATGGACTTGGTATTGTTCCAATTTTGTCTGTTGAAAAGTAACTTTCAGGCAGACCCTCTCCAAAACCAAACTTCCTTAAATACTCTTCAATTCTTGCTATACCTAACCCCTCCTGATCAGCAAAACCGCCTCCAATTGAATAGAAATATACGTTCGATGAAACAGCAATAGCCTCCATCAAATTCACCTCACCATGAGCCTTCCAGTCAGCAAATTCCGTATAGTCACTAGGATTGTAAGGATTCTGCACTCTGATTGATCCGGTACTAACAATAACCCTTTCTGGCCAAACAATATCTTCCTCAAGCGCTGCTAAAGCAACGAATGGTTTTATAATAGAGCCTGGCGTATACAGACCTTCAGTAAATCTATCAAGAAAAGGATTGTTTGGATTATTTAAAAGAGCGTTTATAGTATTTTTATCATCTCCTTGGGAAAGCGCCTCAGAGTCATATTCAGGAAAAGTAGTTATTGCCAATACTTCACCATTCACTATATCCAAAATAGCCCCTGTCCCACCGGTAAATCCATAATCAGAAGAGGTTTTTTGGATCAGCTCAAAAAGTTTATTTTGAATCCTAGAATCAATGGAAAGATACAACTCTCTCCCGTGTTCTGGAGGCCTCACAACACCCTCTTGCAAGATTTCGCCAATCGCATCTGTTTCAACAATCTTTAAACCATTTTCCCCACTCAACATATCGTTAAAATATTCTTCAACACCGTCTACTCCAAATAAGTCGGTGTTGTAATAAAAACCGTATTTATCTTTTGCTGGATATTCAACATACCCAAGCATGTTGGCAAAACCATTTAATTCAGTATATTTTCTAAGAGAATAATCTTCATCAGGAAGTGGAAGATTAAACGCGAGCTTTTCACCATTTCTGTCATAAATCACTCCTCTCTCTGCAAAGATTATTGACTTATGCAAACGATTTCTCTCACTTCTATCAAAATTTTCGGAACCATTGACTATCTGTAATACCCAAATTCTTGATGTAAATATAATTACTACAAGCATAAAAAAACCGACAAGAGAAAGAAGGGATTTAATTGTTATTGGTTTCTCAAGTCTGCCCTCAAATTGATGTTTGTCAAAGGACGGTAAATTTTTTGAATCAAGGAAAATCTCATCTGGAGTGATTTCATGATATTTTTTTCTAGATTTAAAGATATTAAACATATTGAGTGAAAAACATTTTTCTTGCGACTGGCATCAAATGATAAATAAGTACAAAAATTATGAGAAAAATTGGGATACTTGTTCCAAATAAAACAATATACCCAAAAATTAAATCAAGAGAAAAACCTGCAATAGCACCTTCAAAGAACCTTTCAAATAAATAAAAACCTATAAGAATCACTATCACACTGAACCACCATGGTAAAAAAAATAATGAAACGAAAAGAAATATATCAAAATAAATTCTTTTATTTATCATTTCTTAACAATTAAAATCCATTCAAGATCGTATATTGATACTGGCATTTTCATCATCAATTTTTTTTCTGCCTCTGCTTCAATTCCCTCAATATCCTCAACGTAAGATATAAGACTGTTGTCATAGTAAGCTATCTCAACAAGATCGCCTTTTCGAACAGTGAAATCATTTGGGACGTTAGCTATAAAATTTCCTCCTCCTCTGCCATACATCTTTATATCTTGTTCATTTATTCTCGCCACAAGTTCTCTTCCAGAAGAAGAGAAAATCTCTACCCTCGATTGATGATCAAAAACCTCCTTTACATCACCAATATATACACCTGAAGGAGTCATAGCCAAATCACCAATTTGGACATTATCATCGCTACCAAGGTCAACGACTAAATTGTCATACGGTGAGAAATTCGGCTTCAAAGTAACCCTCGAAAGCAATGCGGTCGTATTTTCGTTTCTCTCAAATACTGCTTTTAGCTCGTTATTTTCCCTTTCTAATTCTTCAACATAAAAACTTGATGCTCGAATTCTTTTAATTTCCTCTTCTTTTTCAATCAATTTTTTTTCAAGGTCTTCCTTTGGTGTCACTAGAAGCTCTAATTTATGAAAAAAATCTGTGACATAAATACGAGATTCAATAATCGGCCCAAAAACAAACATGAATGAGCTCACAACAAAGTTTCTAAATATAATTACAATAAAGATAATAAGAATGAGTAGGATTATTTTTTTTGTTTTTTTAAATTTACTATTTCTTTGGAGGTAGTTCATCTTCGTTTTGAATTATAACTTCATTAAAGTTTCCAAGATTTTCAAGCATTATACCTGTACCTCGAGCAACGGCAGACAGTGGGTCACTTGCAACATGAATCGGAATTTTTATGTACTCGTACAATAGTTCACTTAGTCCTTTTATTAAAGCGCCTCCACCAACAAGATAGATTCCGCGATGCATAATGTCAGAAACAATTTCCGGAGGAGTTGTCTCAATTACTTCTTTTGTCGAATCTACTAATGTATCAATTGACTGCGCAATAGCCTCTCTGATATCCGAATCTGTGATAATTACCTCTCTTGGGAGTCCTGTAATTAAATCTCTACCACGAACAGTAGTCTCAACTGGTTCAGACCTAGGAACGACGTGTCCTATAGCTATTTTTATCTCTTCTGCACTCTTTTCTCCAACAAGTACTTTAAATTGATTTCTTATATATGAAATTATGTCAGCGTTAAGTTTGTCACCTGCAATCTTTAGATTTTTTGATCTAACAATTCCTCCGAGAGAGATGACTGCGATATCTGTCGTACCACCCCCTATATCAATCACCATTGAACCGACGGGGTCGTTCACAGGTAATCTTATTCCTATTGCTGCAGCCATTGGTTGTTCAACTATAAAAACTTCTCTTGCTCCAGCGTTTTTTGTCGCATCCCTCACAGCACGGGTCTCAACATTTGTAATCCCCGATGGCACACCCACAATTACTCTTGGTCCAAAAAGTTTTTTCTTTTCTTTTTGTGCCTTGTTGATTAGATAAGCAATCATTTCTTCGGTTACCTCAAAATCGGAAATCACTCCGTCAACAAGAGGTCGTACCGCTCTGATGTGTTGAGGTGTCCTCCCGAGCATTTGTTTTGCTTCATTTCCAACTGCGACAACTTGTCCAGTTTTTTGATTGACAGCAACAACCGATGGTTCGTTGATCACAATCCCCTGTCCTGATACATAAACAAGAGTGTTTGCGGTACCAAGATCAATACCAATATCGTTTGAAAAAAGTCCGCCAAGATGTTTCAAAAAAGGAATTTTCATTGGCTAAATATTACCTGAAAATAATAGTTTTTCAAAATGCTTGACAAAATTAACGATTCTGCTACAATCTTTGTAAGAAGCCGACGGCAAGGCTTTCCCGGCTGAGACATGACTCTCATGCCTAGTGCGCCAACAAAAACGGTAGAGCGCAAGCTCAACCCCGACTCGCGAACGAGTCGGGGTTCCTTTTTTTTTAAAAATCAAACACCTACACATTTGACAAAATGCTTATTTATGATAATATACAAGTCAGAAAACCTTAAAAAGAAAGGGTGATAATGTACAACGTTGTGTTCGTATACACGAGGGAAGCTGATGGGTTTGAAGGTAACAGAACCTGGATGCCGTTCGCTTCTAAGGAAGCATTCGATCAATATTATAACGACAACAAGAGGGCAATGGTTAGAAATAAACAAAAGGTCGTTGAAGAAGGTATTAGTCAAGAGCGGTGCATTGAATTGTGTCGCGAGACACCGGCCGCTTGCCGAATAGCTGCAGCCATAGAGAAAA
>CAZOXE010000017.1:4766-8685 GCA_964583835.1 uncultured Candidatus Saccharibacteria bacterium
ATGGAAGTACAAATCAGGCCATTCTCGGAATGGAAATGCAGGTTGCCATGCTTATAATTGCTACAGACAGAAAAGCCTAAACCTTCTTAAAAACACGAGTGATCTTGTGTTTTTTTATTATATAATTTTTCCTCTTTCAATTTTTCCGTTTTTTCTATCTTTTATTTCAACCATTTCGTCCTCAAGACTTTGTCTGTTCACGACAACCCTCTCAGAAATTCCCATCAGATCAGCATCAGCAAACTTTTCCCCTGCCCTAACATCTCTGTCATCATAAAGTACTTCAACTCCATCACTGGTTAATTTTTCATAAATTTTATCCGCCTTCTCTTTCACTTCGCCTTCATTTTCAAGAGATATAAGATGAATTTTAAATGGTGAGATAGACTCGGGCCAGACAATACCATTTTCATCAGACATCGTCTCAACAACTGTTCCCATGAGTCGAGCAGGGCCGATACCATAACTCCCCATTATTACTGGTTGTTTTTTATTTTCCTCATCAAGATAATTTAATTCTAGAGCATCTGAAAACTTTGTACCGAGTGAAAAAATGTTTCCAACCTCCACAGATTTTGCCTCCTCAAGATCGTCCTTTTCAAGACCAAGATCCTTTAACACCTCATCGTTATAAACTTCTCTATTTACAGCAATCCCTTTTTCTCTATCAATAAAAATTATATCCTCTCCAGCTTCGCAAACGGTCTGAAATTCATGAGAATATTTAGAAAAACTGCCCCCTGAAGCAAATGTAACAAATGTTTTATCACCGAGACCAACTCGTTCAAAAATCTTTTTATAGACCTCCCTCATTTTTTCATAAAATTCCTGATGCTCTTTTTCGTCCTTTGAAAAAGAATATAAATCCTTCATCAGGAATTCTCTTGATCTGATTATTCCGCTTTTCGCTCTTGCTTCGTTTCTAAATTTAGTTTGTATTTGATATGGGTAAACAGGTAAATCTCTAAACGATCTAACATGATCTTTCATTAATCTAGTTAAAGGTTCCTCATGGGTAAAACCAAGCCCAAGCTCTGTTTTATTTTTTAACTCTGTTTTAAACCAATTGTCGACTTTCTTATCGTCCCAACGGTCTGTTTTCTCCCAAACCTCTTTATCTTGAAGTGAAGTCAAAAACAATTCCTGACCCCCAGCATTATTCATCTCTTCTCTAATTATTTTATTTATTTTTTCAAGGACACGAAGACCAAGTGGTAAAAAAGAATATACACCTGCCATTTCTTTATGGATAAAGCCAGCTCTTATTAAAAGCTGGGCATTTTTTGAGACCTCATCTTTTGGCGCTTCGCGTCTTGTTTTTGTAAATAATTTCGATAATTTCATATTATTCCTTTGGTAATTGTCCATGCTCTTTATAATAAACAACATCATCTACTGTAATGTTTCTAAAATCCCCATCTAATCTTTGATGATCTCTAAATTTTGGATCACTGATCAATTTTCTGTACGCCTTTGAATAAGAACTATCTTTTCCATCAACCCATAAAAAACCAGCCTTATTTTGATCCTCAGTATTATCAGGATCCAACACTTCTCCTGGTTTCAAACGCAAATAAAGCTCATATGCTAGTTTTACCTGATACATTTCTTGGCTATCAGTCATAATCTCCCCAGTCAGAATCTTACCAACTCTTGTTTTAGCTCCCAATATTTCCTGTGATGATTCAATAGACATAATTAAAACAATCTACTTATATCATTAAATGTAACTATAACCAGAAGAAGAATCAATAGCATAAATCCTGTTGCATGGATTGCATTAATAATTTTGGGTTTTATATTCCTTTTTATAATCGCCTCAATAAGAACAACTACTAATCTTCCCCCATCAAGCGCGGGTAAAGGAAGAAGATTAATAATAGCCAAGTTTATAGAAATAAAAGCTGTAAAACCCATAAGATAAACAAGGCCAAACTGACTTGCGTTGCCAACAAGACTTACTATTCCAACTGGACCTGAAATATTATCAAGCGAAGCCCCACCGGTAATCGCATCCTTTATAAGATCAAAAAAGCCTACGGAAACAGCAACAATAACCTCTCCTGTTGTCTTAAAACCCTTCCAAATTGCCTCAAAAAACGGAAGCCTTACTTCTCCAACAAGTTCTGGGGAAATACCTATTGCAGCTTTGTCAGTGCCAACAGCGCCAACAAGAGGGATAATCTTAACAACATCTACTTTATTATCCCTCTCATAAGTTAAACTGATTTCGTTTCCTCCATTGCTTGAAATAAATTCAATCAGCTCATCAACAGACTTTGGCTCCAGAGAGTCATCTCCATAACTTAATGACAAGATTGAGTCTCCTGTAGAAATCCCTACCCTTTCTGCTGGAGAATCTTTATTAACATCAAGAACCATTATTCTTTGATTTACAACCTGATACGAATCGTCACCATAATTGACCGGCATTGTGTATCCACTCATAAAACTGATTGAAATCAGAACCCAAGCAAACAAAATATTAAATAAAATACCTGCAATCAAAACTAGCGCTTGGATGTACTTGGGCTTGTTTATAAAACTTCTTTCCTTATCTAAATCAATTTTCTCTTCGTCATCGTCAGGATTTTCTCCGTGAATAGTAACAAAACCACCCAAAGGAACGACCCCAATAGAATATTTAGTCTCTCCTCTTTTTTTACACCAAATTCTTGGTGGAAATCCGACAGAAAATTCATCGACTCTAATACCAGAGAGTTTTGCAACAATAAAATGTCCGAGTTCATGGACGAAAATCAGAACTGCTAGAACAATTATAAATAAGATAATGGCCATAATTACGATTATTCTAACACAGAATAAGCCCAATTATAGTATTTATAAAATATGAATTTAACCGAGAATTTCTTGTTCTTTTCTCTTGTACATCTCTTCAAGTTTTTTATTAGCCTCATCAACGAATTTTTGAAGCTCTTCTTTATATCGTTTTATGTCGTCCTCTCCTACCCCACCCGCCTTTTCTTTCACTTCGAAGTCCTGAAGAGTTTTTGTCCTTTCTTTTCTAACAGATACTCTTGCTTCCTCAAGTTTGTCTTTTGCAATCTTTAAAAGAGAATGTCTTCTTTCACTTGTAAGCTCTGGAAATATCAACCTGACACCACTACTATCACTCGTAACCGATAATCCTAGGTTTGCCTGACCGATCGCCTTTTCAATATTTTTTACTTGTGACATATCCCAAGGAGTAATCCTCAATGTTTTAGGGTCTTCGGAAGAAATAGAAGCAAGTTGATTAACTGGCATCTTTGCACCATAAGACTCTACCAAAACATGATCAAGGATAGCGACAGTTGCTCTACCAGTCCTGATAACTGATAACTCCTTCGCAAACCAATTATCAATATTTTGAATTGCCTTTTTAAAATCGTTGAAATTATACATGCAAGCATTTTATCATAAAATTTATTTGTTTAAATTAAAAAAATATAATGCATTACTGTTGACAAATGCATAAACTCTGTTATTCTTTTTTTAGAATAGAAATGGAGGTTTAATGCACACCGTCAACACTAGGATTTTAGATGAAAGAATTATTCCTTTACCACCAGAGCTCGATCTTGGAGTATGTGGATTTGAAGTGATCGAGGAAGGTGTGAGAGAACTTGTAGCAGTCTTACACAACCTTGGATTCAAGACTGTTTGCTCTTGTGCTGGACACGTGGAAGGATTAGAGCCAACGCCGTGGGTTACAATAATTATTGAACCATGTGACAATGAAAAATTATTGAAACTTTTTTTATGGGTAGGAGAATTCAATCTGATGATGGGTGAAAATGGTAACTTACCCAGATCAAAAGACACGTGGACACTTTCTCCTCAATTATCGGTTTTTGGTGATTTTACGGTTTATTTGAGGCCTCAGAGCCTGAATGAAACGAGAGATGACAAAGAAATA
>CAZOXE010000018.1:0-8624 GCA_964583835.1 uncultured Candidatus Saccharibacteria bacterium
AACGAAATCTCGTCCAAACCACTTTTGTGAGCTCGTTTAAGAATCTCTTGAGCTTTTTCGTCTTCTCTCTCACATTCATCATCCTTGCCCTTGGGAACACCAGAAATTATTGCTCCTGCATACAATTTTTCGTCAAGAGTATTCACCATCTCGTCAAAAAACTTCTGGTATTGTGAAGGTTTTGCCCCAATCTCTTTGTAATATTCATCAGGAATATCAAAAACTGCGTGTTTCAACTTATATAAATATTTGTCTAGCCAGTTCATAATCAATTCTTGAATAGTGCAATAATACTTACAACCAAGGCGACTATCGCTACCCAATGAAGCTTGAGAAAATATGCTACCTTAAACAAGTTAGATTCAATATCCCTATACCCACTAGGTGTAAGTTTATAGAAACTGCCTGTTGGGGTATCTTCAACATAAACTTTCCCATCCAACCTTAGAAGGTGTAGTTGGTGATTTATCTTCTGCGTATAATTTGCTACATCACTGTGACCCTTCTTCTCCATTGCCAACAATTGAGCCCTGATAGCCTGCGTATATCCAGTGCCGTTATTTTTACGAAGTGCAACCAGAATATTCTTTTGTAGCTCTTTATCCACACTTAAACATTACTCCTACGTTCCACATTATTCAACACCCTGTTCTACTCCCCTCATGTGACACTAAACCCCAACCCCTTCAAAGTGATTTAAGCTGTTTAGCCCCTCAGACGCTTCAATAACCCAAATCTGTAGTTGGTTCCAATCTTTTCGGACGATGTCCACAACATCAAAAAACATCAGATATTTTCTGGTGTTTTTTGTATGCATGGGAGTAGAGTAAACAGACTATACTTCCTTTTCCAAAGATAGATCGTATTCAACATAACCCTCTCTTTTGTAGAAATTAATTCCTTTTGTATTGCCTGCTGAAGCATTAACTTTAATTCTGTTCATTCCTTTTTCAATAAGCCATTCCTCAATTTTTTTATATTATATCAGAAAAAATAGCCAATTCAAGAAATTAAAAACCATAAATATCACAACTGTTGTTTTTGCAATAGAAACTATAATTATCTGAAATATTATTCATGTTATAAATCTTGCCGTTTCCGTTACCATCGTAATAGATCTTGTAAAATGAATATCCTGAATTTATATCAGTTTGCAGATTGATCTTGGGAACTTCATCTGGATACAAACCCGTGTTATATATGTATTCATTTTGTATCTCTCGTATATCAACTGACAAGTTCTGTATATCAGCAGATATCTGATTACATTCTTGTGCAAGATAACCAGTCCTAAAAACACCCGCGTCGCATTTTTCTTTTAGGTCTTCAAGTTTATTATTTATTTCCTTATTAACGGGTTCGAGTTTTTCTTGCATTTCATCCCACTCCTTCTCAAATCTTTCTAACTCCTCGTCAGCTTCTTCCATCTTTTTTGAAAAATAATCATTTAAATAATCATTAATATTTTTTTTCTCTACATCCCTTTCACTTAATTGGGGTGTTTGAATTACATCTGGCTGAGTAATTCGTCCTGCCTCAAGTGGTGTATTGATGATTGGATTTACGTTTGTTTGTTGATTCAAGTGGCCTTCTACTTTCGATTCTAAAGATCTATCATCTAAATCGTTGATTGTGGTCGAACCAACCTCTTGGTTATTAATAATTTCTTGTTGATAATTGGGTTGTTCTTTTGGTGCATCAATAGACCCGCCACTAAAAAACATGCCTATAGATACTAGAACCCCTCCTATAACTTTGCCAATTGAGCCTATAAAATTAAACATAGATGTAGTGATTATGTTCTTTATTTCAATAGTAACAAAGTCAACATAAATAGCTAGTTGACTGTTAAATTTAATTTAACTTCAATATATAATGCTGTATACTCTCATATATGTATAATCTCTATCTAGATGAATCGGGTATCTTGAACTTAAGAGATCAAGGTGTTTCGTTGTCACATTTTTGCATTGCAGGATTAATAGTTAATAATGATAGTTCGAAATTTATCAATGAAAGAGCAAAACAAATAAAGTTTAAATTTTTTAACGACACTAAGGTAGTTTTTCACGCTTACGAAATAGTAAACAACGATGGCCCTTTCAGTATTTTTAAAGATAATAAAAAACTTAAAGATGATTTTATTAAGGATCTTTGTGATTTTTTATCAGGTGCAAATTACAAAATAATATATATAGGGATTAATAAACAAGATTACATTGATAATGATCCTCAGATCAGAAGACTATATGCACAAAAGATACCTTTACGTAAATACGAAAATGCAATTGCAAGAAAAATGATTCAGCATGTTTTTAAAAATTATTTATGTTATCTCTCAAAAAAAAGTAAAAAAGACAAGCTGTGTTCAGGCCAGATAACAATTGAGGGGGCTGGCATGGATCAAGATTCAAGATGCTTTCAGGCATTTCATGAATTACTTGGAGGAGTAGAGGAACTATCGATGACTACTACAGACGTGAGAAACCACCTTACTTGTATATCGTTTGCGACAAAGAAAAATCACTCTGTTGAGATTGAGATGGCAGACATGACCGCTTATTTCTTAAACCTAGAACATAGATATAATGACGGGAGAGCAAAGAAAATTAAAGAAGGGATAAAACCTATAATTGATATCTTTCGCAAAAAAACATTTGATAATAAATGTTCAGGCCTACCTTCGAGTAGTTGGCAAAATTTTACTACCATGCAAAAACCCCAAAAATGGGGTTCTTGTTAGGGCCTGAGCGTAGCTCATTCCCATACTTACTTATACACTAATGTTTTGCATGCCTTAAGTCAAATAGTTATCCACTGTTTGATATCATTTGATTAACAGTATGTGTTTTTATTCCTTTTACTTTTTCCTATAACCTAAGTGAATTTTTCACTTATTTCTAAGTCTTTAATTAACTTCCAACTCTCAAATATGTAGGTTTCTAGGTGGTTCCAATCTTTTCGTACGATGTCCACAACATCAAAAACAAACTACTCAATGAGAAAACTGATACTGTTTTTACAATCTGAAAAGCTCACGACATTTTGGGAATCAAGTGAAACAAATTTTTCTTTTACTGAAAGAATTTCATTTTTATTTATATTAAATGTGACCACTGCACCACAACTTACCTCTTTATTAAAATACTGATCAAAAATAAAGTTACCTAAGGAATAATAAATATTTTTTCCTTTGTAATTTTCTTTGCTTTGTATCACATGTGGGTGAGTACCAATAATAATATCGGCACCATTATCAATAAATTTATGTGCTAACGCTATCTGATCTGTATTTGGAATCGGCTCGTATTCATCCCCCCAGTGTGTAAACACAATAACGTAATCAGTTTTATCATTTGAAGTCTTAATATCTTCAATAACCTGATCAATACTTCGTGTATCAAATTGGTTATAAGAAACGAAAGCGAATTTTATTCTGTTAATTTCTTTATATAAAATATTTTTATCATTTGAAGCTCCAAAAAATTCTATTCCCTGCCCCGTTAAATTTTCTATTGTCTGTTTTACACCATCGATACCAAAATTTTCTATATGATTATTCCCGAGTGAAACAATTTTAATGTTTGTATCTAATAGACTTCGCATGATTTTCTTATCAAAAGTGAATGAGTATACAAAAGAATTGGGACCGCTTTCATATATAGACGGATAATTTGTTATCGGTCCCTCAAGGTTCCCAATAACCAAGTCACTTTCGGATAATCTCTGTCTAACATTATTAAACAGATAATCATAACTGTTCGCTTCAGCTATTTTTCGGATGTGTCTATCAACCATAATATCGCCGACAAAAGTTAATTTTGCAGTTGAAGGCGTCTTATGCGGTAAGACAACTAGATTTATCAACTTCCCCTCCTCTTTTTGAAAATCTATATCAAAAAATATGAAAAAAATAAACAAAAAAATAGATATGAAGGCAAGGAGAATGATTATTTTATTTCTAAATTCTGTCAATTTTTTTAATTAGTGAATATTATTGCCTCAATAAAATATTATATAGGACAAAATAATTGCTTTATTCTTGACTTTTATTGTATATTTGGTACAATATTCTTCAGAGGTTCTAAAAACGAGAAAGGACGGTTTGAATGAAAGACTCGAAATGGATGAAAATACTTGAGGTGGCTGGCTCTGGATCACTTCTCATCTCGAAGTATCTCCTCGCTGTGGGAAGTATCTTCGGGTGGATCGCAGCGATCGTGGGATACGCCCTTACTGGTGTCTATAATTTCAAAAGAGATATACGAATCATTGCTGTCGTTGTCATCGGGCTTCTCCTTCTGTCCGCCTACGGGTGGTATAAGTGGGAGTGTCATGTGAAAGGACTGCAAACATTCGATTACACAGTGATCCTACTTACCACATGTGCTGGGTTTGCGCTCGGGTACATTGAGTGGAAGGGCAAGAGACCACTATGGAAGTCGCAGACCGCCGTGACACTTTTGTGCATGGCGGCGTACCTATTCCTTGGGTTCGGGAAAATTGAAGGTTGGTACTGCTTGGGCTTCGCCCATGTGTTGCTGACATTCATTTATTTCTCGAAGAGGTCCTATGTGTACACAGTGCTTCAAATCTTCAGTGTATACATCGCGTTGACCAAAATAACGCACGGGCTTCTACCGCTACCCTTTTGACAACAATCACTCAAACGAACCCACTCCGGTGGGTTCGTTTTTTTATTTGACAAAACGGATAAATTCAGTAAATTAATTGAGGAAAACGGAAAGAAAGGGAGCAAATGAAACTTGATGAAATTCAATCTAAACTTCTTGATAAAAATATCATAGATATTTCAGGCGAGATTGATTCCGATATGGCCTATTATATAAGGGAATGTTTACGTCGACTTGTTGCAAACGGTTCACCAGATATTATTGTTACCATCACAAGCCATGGTGGAATTATCTCTATCAGTTTAGATATATATGACATGCTACGTTTGTATCCAGGAAAAAAGATTGGAAAGGTTATCGCACATGCCGATTCAATGGCCACAGTTATTCTTCAGGCTTGTGATATAAGACAATGCGCAAGACATGCGACTATGCTAATCCATTTTATCGATACAAGGATTTCTTTTGATAAAATGATTAATCTGAAAAAAATAAAAAAGGTGGTATCCAAAACAAACGACAGTCAGGTACTAATTGATAGTATACTTTCGAGAAGAACTGGAAATAAAGTGAGCACGATCAGAAGAACTTACCTTAAAGAAAAAGATATGAGTGCAAAAGAAGCAAAAGAATTTGGTCTAATTGACGAGATAATATAAACCCCTACGGGTTTATTTTTATTTGACAAACACTGGAAAAGATTTAATATCACACGAGAACCTGAACCTTGGAAAGAGAGGAAAAATGGAAGATAGCGACATAGAGACAATGGCCATAGGAATAGTCAATGCTCATCGAACGGCCGGAAAAGTCGATGTTCTGAAGGAATTAATCAGGGATAGGAGAGGTGATGTAATAGCGTATCTTATGGGTGAAGTCGATAGGTACTCGATGATTAAATGTATGAATACGGCAGAACCCGTAATGATTTATGATTTAAAGGAGGATGCACTTCGTGTTCTCAATAGGATTGAGGAAATTATTAAAGACACTGTGACCGCTTAATCCTCGGAGAAAAGGAGCCAATCATGGACATGCTTCACAGTCACCCAATGAATCGTAGAGTAAAGATTCTAGGAAGAAAGCTTCGTGTGGGAGAAACCATCCAAGAGGGCGATGTCTATAATTCTTCAAGCGGTGGATGGGAACCTGCAACATGTGTTGGTCAAAGGATCAGGCCAGGTAATCTCACCTACTGGGTTCGTCCGTCTCAAGTTCTTGAAAAAGTTGAAACCGTCACGTAGACGGTTTTTTTATTTGACAAATTCTATAATTTGATTTAATCTGTGGCCAGACAACCTAACTCTTGAAAGGAGTGTTCATGAAAACAAAATATGACAGTGAAAAAGGATTATTTTCAATTTCATCTTCTGACGAAGAAGAAAAGAAACTACTCAATAAGATCCGAAGAAAGCTAAAACCAAAAAACATCTTGAAATACAACGGACGCAGTGGGGCAAATTGTAACGACCCCCTCGACAAGCGAATGGTGATTCATTTCATCTTTGAAAATCAAGAAGTTAGCATAAAGGCCACAGCTGACTCAGATGAGGATCCTATCCGTTGGATTCGCGATGCATTATTTTTTGGTAGCGGGAGTTTGAAACTTATTAAATGTGAAAAGAAAGACGGCGTTCTTTGGGTCTCTTTTTGCGTTGCTTTCTGCAAACACTGTGACAAACCTATGATCGACATGGGAAGGGTAGAACACGGAACATGCGATGACTGCGCCAAAAAATGTGAACATACCTATATAGAAGGATTCGTTCACGGCGGCAGAGCCGGACAAATTGGAGTTGGGCAATTCTGTTCTAAGTGCGGAATGGGTAAACCAGAAGAAATGCCTGGGGTTTTGATTGATCATGATCATATGGGTGCCGGTTTGATTGTTGATCCTCTTAACGTCATAGCATTTTCCTTAGAGAGACCTTAGTAGATTTACGACCTCGCCATTATGGTGGGGTTTTTATTTACATTTTTCTTGAATCGTACGCCCAGTGTAAGAGAGCCTGACGCTGGCGCGGTCTACATAACAAATCTCTTGATCTACAATTTTTTACGAGTTGAGTAATATGCCTTTTGATAGCCTTCCATCTCTTTATTTGCCTTTCGTCTTCTTTTGGCAACCTCCTACCTAAGTAATATCTGAAATACCATTGCACCCAACCACGAGGGTCATCTTTATAAATCCATCCTTTTTTCTGCCAATACGAGAGAGATTGTGAAGCTTTTATCTTGAAATAATTTAAATTATTTTCATATTTACCTGACTTAGAAACTTTTGCTTTCTTGAACCATTCCTTTGGGAATTCCTTATCCCCTCCTAAAAGAAAATATGTGCCTCCAAAAATGCCTAGCTCTAACATTTGCTTAGGGGTAAGCTCAGGTTTAAATTCCTTATCAAAATTTTTACCAATTTTTTCAGAAAGTCTATATGTATAATTTTGATGACAATCTTTTACTCTAATATTTTTCATAAACAGATAATAACATGGAAACATTGACGTTTTATCACCATAGAGGTTAAATGGGAGTGGAGGTGTCCATGACAAAAGCGGAAAGAAACCTTCGTGGGAGAGTGGCAGTCCAGATCAGGGAAGCAAAAGGAAGATTCAACCGAAGATGTTTTATTTACGCAAATGGTCGCGAACCGAAGGACGACCACGAGTTGTGGGAACATTACGAAACCAACCAAGGACCTGATAGTTTCAGGAAAAAATTGGAAAGGAGATACAAGAGGTTTGTTGAATACCTCAAAAGACGAAAAAATAATAAAGACCAAACCGCATCCTAGGATGCGGTTTTTTATAAGAGAAAACCCTCGGTTGCAATGCAACCGAGGGTCTTTCTCCATAAAATGAATTCAGTTTTATCTCTCTGAGATTTCTCTTCCTGCTTTATCGAGCCATCTTGCTGCAGCTTCCTGTCCTCCTAATCCGAAGGCAAGACCCACTGCAAGTGCGACTGCGATTACAACTCCTGTAAATAGTGTCTGAATAAATGTTGCAGCAATTCCAAGTTGGAATAGCGCTGCAAGGATTGCAAACACCCAGATTGCCCATTTTGTAACAGCACCAAGGAAACTTGCTGATTTAATTTCAGCAGCTTGTGCGCTACCAATAACAACCTTTCTCATAGCTTCTGCCAAAACAGCTGCGATCAAAAGGATCAAAACAGCAGCAATGACCTGTGGCAAGTAGTCAATAACAACCTTAGTCAAGAAAATATTGACTTGAGCAAGACCCAACACTTCAAATGAAGCGATCAAGAAAACAACGATAATGAACCACTTCACAAGTTCTCCAATGAAAACTCCTGAATTTAAATTCATTCCCATTTTCTTCACCAATTCTTCGATACCAGCTGCTCTAAGTGCGCCATCAACTTTGACCATTCTGATGAGTTGAGCGATCACCTTTGAAAGAGCTGCTCCAACTACCCAGCCAACTACAAAGATGATTATTGCAACAATCAGATTTGGAACAAAACTGAAGAAACCAGCCCACACGCTAGCGAACGAATTTGATAGTACTTGTCCCCATATATCTAATAACATATTGATTTTAATTTAAACTTTCGGCCGAACTTTTAAACACGACCTTTATTAAATAATAACATTTTAAGTCCTTTAAAACCCTATTGTTTGTGGATAGTTTATATTGCCTAGTTCAGCAGTTTCTCAAGCTCAATCTTATCTAAAACGACCGTGTAAGGGTAATAAAATATGTTCTTTATAAGCCTGTCATAGATAGAAAACCTGTATTTAAAGTCATCAGTTTCAAAGAGAGAATATCTAATCTCTCTTCCGACCTCGAATTCAAGCTTCTTCACAAAGGCCTCAAGCTTAGCCTTCTTGATTTTGTCCCCAACTATCAAGATATCTATATCACTGTCGGAATCCTGCATAAAAAAACCAGACAAAATAACAAGCCTCAGATTACCAATCTTTGACATTGATTTAATAAAGTCCCCTTTTGAATAAGGACTTAC
>CAZOXE010000019.1:0-8412 GCA_964583835.1 uncultured Candidatus Saccharibacteria bacterium
CCATACCTGAACCAAGACCATCTGCAAGCGCTTGACCACGAGCTCTGTCATACGAGTTGTAAAAAGTTCTTTCTTCTTGGCTAATCGGGGTGCCCAGTTCTAGTTTCTTTGTAATATCTACAAATCGTTGGTCATCCACACTTAAAGGAATTGAACCACCACCTTGCGCCTGTGCGTTTACGATTGCTGCAAAACCAGATGTAACTGTTATTACTAGAGCGGATATAATTAAAAATTTTAAAACTTTCTTATTCATCAATAATACATTGATTCATAACCCAAAAGCCCATCGACCCCTGTAAGGACTTTTACCAATAATTGTTGGATTAACGCATCTACTATTTCTCCAAATTCATCTGCAAGGATTAATCTTTCTTGTGTATTACCAAGAGTTTTTGCTAGAGAATCTCTTGCGATTGCGGCAGGAACAACAGATTCTCCAGTTGCAGGGTTTTTAATACCGATAAAACCTTGTCCATAATCAAGTTCTTGTTCTGCAAGTCTTTGTTGTTCTGCAATTCGTCGTTCTAATTCAAGTTGGCTTGCTAAATATCTACCATATGGATTGTTGTTTGGGTTCGTAAATTGATTGTTCCAAGCATCCCAGCTGAATGAATTTCCAGACCAATATGAATATGGATCAACATAACTGTTTAGATTGTAATTGTATCTGTTATCAAAATTTTCCAGATGCCTAAACAACACTTCTCTTATTATTATCTTGTCATAAGGGGCGCTCGCAATTGTACTTAATTCGTTGATAAATATAGAAGCCTCTCTGTCGGCAATATCAGAGAAAAATTGAGAAGGGTCTCCCACATAAGATGGGCCGTATGTTCCGTCTGGGTATTGAAACCCATTATTTATCCAATTAATAATACTGTCAGAAATTTGTGCAATGATTCCGTTTACAATACAGTAACCAACGTCATCCCAAGGTGGTAAAACTGGAACTCCGAAGACATAAGTTCCTGCATCCTTGAAATCAATTGGAGACTGAGTCGGTACTTTTTCAGGCGACATTCTCCCCACAGCTGTAGTTATAACTGATGAAACACCTGAAGCAAGCATATTTGAGAGAACTTGAGACGCAGTGCAAGTAGAGATACCAGAAGCCGCCCCTGATCCACCTGAGTTTTGTTGATAACCCTGGTCTGCAGAATTTAAATAGTCTCCTCTTAAAATTGCTGCTCTTTCCGGATCTATATCATAAGGAACAGCTATCCCCTGAATAACATCATCATCGTTTGAGGTACCCACTGATTCAGGTGTTTGTGCAGAAATGTTTGCTGGAACGAATGATATTAAAAGTATAGAGACAAGAGAGAATATGATTTTTTTGAATGAATCTTTCATATTTATTCCACAAAACTAGCCCAAAGAGCACCGTCCTCTTCGTTTGTAAAAATTATACCATTCTTGATGAAATATTCAGCGATTTGCCTGTAAATATCTACCGATTCTTGATCAAGTTGGTAATAAGCCCTCATTCCAAACAAACTTTTGAGTGCATCCCCTTCAACATCATAAACATCAAGTATCGCTAAGTTCTTTTTCTGAAGATTTTTTATTATTTCTGCATGCAGGTTGGCAACCTCAAGTGGAACAGATAGGTTTTTGTAATCATAAGCAATGTATCCAAATACCTGAGGAATATGAGAAGGGTCTTTCGTTGTGTCTAGAAGCACAGCGAGATCAGAAAACCTTTTTTTCTGAATAGAAAAGAATTCATTTCCATATTTTTTTATTTTTTCTAAATCCTTTTCTCCAAATACATTTAGATCGCTTATCTTTATTCTAACTGCCTCTATTTCATTTGAGTATTCTTCCAAGAGTTTTTCTATTGAGACTTCATTTACAAGCGTATCAGGGTCATAAACACCACCTTTTGATACATAGTCATAGAAAAAATCTCTTGAGAGTTTGCCTGTATAAGTTCCATCGTCCTCGGGCAAATATTTTTTGCTTGAATCTGAAAGGTTTGTTGAGTTGTAGTAATAGTCATCAGGACCAGCGACTGTTGGGTCCTTTTTCAAGACTATTTCTATACCATCATAGAACCCATCGCTGTCTGTATCCGGGTTGTTTGGATCGGTTTTCCAAAGATCTTCTTCCCAATCTTTTAAACCGTCGCTATCAGAGTCTTCAGAGTCGTTTATAACTCCACTCGACCCTAGAATATTGCTATCCCCTTCAAGGATTTTTGCTGGGTATTTTTGAGATACAAAAACTGCACCAACCAAAATTATTGCAACGATAAGCAGAATAATGTTTCTAATACTCATAAAACTCCTTATGTTGAAATTATAACCTGTAAAACGATTAAATTTTAATGTTATATGTGAATTAATTCATCTCTTTTTATAATTTTTAAGATCACATAATGAAGCACAGCACCTTTGTTATCGTGCTATACTAAAATTATGAAAATCTACGCATTATTTTTAATCCTATCGATTATCATTTTAGTGTCAGTACCGAGTGTGTCCGATGCTGCTACTGCTGGAGCTAGTACAGTTAGTAAATTTGGAGGTTTTCTTAAAAAAAGTTATTTTTGTTCTTGCAGTGGGAACTTTTTACTTACTATTAAGAATTTAGTGACCCCAACTGGCAACATAGAGTTGCTTTATCAGCCAGGATATTCAAGTCTGAAAATGTTTTACAATTTTTACACACCTGGGGTTGCTATGCTCGGTACATACACATCCGGAGGTAAATGTGAAGTCTATGTTGGTGAAAGTTGTGAGACCAAAGGGAATCCAAAAGGAACCATTACATCTAGACCACTTACAGGATTTGGGACATCAAAGACGCCCTCTTTAAGTGGCCTGTTATCTTTCTAATTCTTTATATAGTTTCTTCCACTGATCTTTTTGTAATTTCTCTGCCCGTATATTTGAAAAAATTCCACTTTTTTTCATTTTGTCAGGTGTTGCTTTAAGTTGCTTCAGGTTTGAAGATAAAAATTTTCTTTTGTGAGCAAAACCCATTCTAACTAGATCAAAAAATTCTTCTTCATTTATGTCGTTAAAAAAATCTTTTGAAATATTTTTAATTAACATTACTGCGGAATCAACATTTGGTCTCGGATAGAAGTTTCCTGCATCAACTTTTTGAATAAGTTTTGGTGTTCCGAAAACCTTTACGCTTATTGAAAGAAGAGATTCTTTTCCATCTCTCGCGAGGATTCTGTCAACGACTTCTTTTTGCATCATAAGAACCATTAATTTTGGTTGCGGAGTGTGGCTCAAAAAACGTTTTAGTATCTCTCCAGTTATGTAGTAAGGGATATTCGCAATCAATTTATAACCACGATCTATGAATTTGTCATCGAATTGCATTTCTAGAATATCTCCATGGATTATCTCTAATTTGCCTTCAGAGATTTGATTGGCGAATTTTTCTTGGAGAAGAGGTATTGCCCTGTCGTCTTTTTCGACAACAACAACCTTCCCCGCCTTCTCGAGCAACACTTCTGTCAAAAAACCTTTGCCCGGTCCTATTTCAAGTACAACATCTTCAGGCATAACCTCTCCTGCTTCACAGATTTTATATGCAATACTTTTGTTTACTAGAAAATTTTGGCCGAGTGATTTTTTTGGTTTCATACTGTTATTAAAAGTCTATATTTTTTTCACCATAATCGCTAGTGTCGACGGTATAAATTTCTTCTTCAATCAATTGGTTTGGAATATCAGAAATGAACTCACTTGGGATATTTATTTGTTTTGATCCATAAATTGTTCTGTAGCTTGCAAATGATAGAAAAACTTTCTTTCGTGCGCGTGTTATGGCGACATAAAACAACCTTCTTTCTTCCTCTTTATGGCTATCGTTTGAATCATTAAATCGTGATTTACCCTTGGAGAGATCTTCGTGAGGAAAAAGACCTTCTTCAAGGCCAACAATAAATACATAATCAAACTCAAGACCTTTCGCTGAATGGACAGTCATCAATTTTACAGAGTTTTCTTTCTTTTCAAGGGAATCTTGGTCAGTCGCAAGAGCTGCGTCTTCAAGTAACTTTAAGATACCATCACCTTGTGGTAGTGAGTCATATTTTTTTGAAAGCGTTACTAATTCTTTTACGTTTTCTATTCTTTCAAGACCCTCTTCTCCGAGGCTGAGTAAATATTCATCCATCCCTGAAATTTTTATCAGTTTTTTTATGACCTCGCTTGGTGCATCAGTATCAATAAGTTGTTTCGTTTCAACTAAAATTTTTTTGAAATTAGCAACTTTATTTTTTAAAGCATCTGATAAGTCTCCTTCCTTCTTTTCGATTATTTTCAACAGGGTTACTTTCCCTATTCCTCTTGGTGGAATATTTATAACCCTCGACAGATCCGTTGTACTGTTTGGATCGTATGCAAGACGTAGAAAAGAAAGTATGTCTTTTATTTCTTTTCTATCAAAAAATCTAGTACCAAGAACCTGATAAGGAACATTTAAATTTAAAAAAGATTCTTCCAGGACTCTTGATTGGAAGTTTGCTCTATATAATACTGCGATTTCTTCTGGTTTAACTCCGTTTCTAATCAACTCGCGAGATTTATCAGCGACAAACCTTGCTTCGAAATTTTCATCGAACGCTAAATGAAGTCCAATTTTTTCGCCTTCATTGTTTTTAGTAAAAAGATTTTTCTCTTTTCTAAATTTATTTTTTTTTATTACTTCATTTGCTGCTTCAAGAATATTTTGTGTTGATCGATAATTTTCCTCAAGAAGAATTAATTTTGAATTTGGAAAATCTTTTTCAAAATTCATTAGATTTGCAATTCGAGCGCCTCGCCAAGAGTATATATTTTGATCAATATCCCCCACCACACATATATTTTTGTGATTTTTCGCTAAACAGTTTGCTATCTCGTACTGAACCTTATTCGTGTCTTGGTATTCGTCAATATGAAGATACTTCCATTTGCTTGAATACTCATTTAATAGACGTTCGTCTTTTTCAAGTAAGAGTGCTGTTTTGAGAAGAAGATCATCAAAATCAAGTGCGTTTTCTTGTTTTAATGTTTCTTCATATTTTTGCCAAACAGAATGTATCATTTGCTTCCAATATTCTTTTCCAACTGTAAGCGCATAATCATTTAGACTTATTTTTTCTCCTTTTTCTCTTGAGATTGCATTTAAAATTACCCCAGGTTCAAATTGTTTAGGATCAAGGTTGACTGACTTTATCGCTTCTCTGATGGTCTTTTTTGAATCGTCTCTGTCAAAAATCTTGAAACTTTTTTTTATACCGATTTTTTCTGAATTATTTCTTAGAATATAAACACCAAGCGAATGAAAAGTGCTCACAAAAGGTCTTTCATCTGGAGAGATCGGCAAATTGAGGGTGGTGTCGTTTTCAATTGCGCTTTTTACCCTTTCCTTCATTTCCTGAGCTGCTTTATTGGTGAATGTTATGGCAAGAATTTCTCTTGGAGAAACCCCTTTTCTTATCAAGTTCAATATTCTTTCGGTTATTGTCTTTGTTTTTCCCGCCCCTGCCCCGGCTAGTATCAAAAGAGGTCCCTCAAGATGGTTTACCGCTTCTTTTTGGCGTTCATTTAGATGACTCACAGTAAATTACTATAGCACATAAAAAAACACCCTTTTTGGGGTGTTGTTTTGAGAGCTATACAAGTTTCTTACGTGTGAGCTCCTCCATCATTGATTTTACTCCCTTAATAATAGACACAGGGGGAGTTGTTGTCTTGTAGAAGCCCGCCCCATCCATTGCCTCAGCCATGTCGGTGACTGCTTCTTCCCTAGCACTGCCGCCTGTCAAATATCGTTTTTTCCACTTCAAGACGTTTCTCGTCAAAAACGCCATTTTTTCCTTTTTAGAACTTTGACGATGATAACGCGCCTCGGGCTTTTGCCAAGGTTTGATATTTTTCTTCGCTTCCTTGACTGCAGTGTCTTGGTCTTTCAGAACTTCATGAGCCTTGATAACGTCGTTGTATTTGAGTAGCAGTTTTCTCAGAATCGGGAGCAGTTTTCTGTAAATATCAAGCTGTTTTACCGAAATTCCCCTCTTGATTTGATTTATTGCGTTCTCAATTCTTTCAATTTCAGCTCTTGCGATGATCACTTTGATTACTACGCTACTGGGTATTCTCATCAGAACCTTTCTGTTTCGTTTCTATCAATGATTATACGGAGAACCCGTAAAATGTCAATACTTTTGCTCGTTTTTTCTTGTCCACAAGAAAGCCACAGAGTCAATTGACTTTGGCTTTTAGGGGGGTATATTAGACAAGTACCCAGAAAAGACTGAGCGATAAAACGGCTCAATAGAGCCATTTTTCAGAAAGAAAGAGGGATTACCATATAACAAAAGGCTTATAATACTTATCTCACAGGACCCTGGCCATCTCAAGAGAAACAATAAGAACCAGGCGAAAAAATCAACTATGTGGACGCTAGTTACAGCGTTGGTGATTGTCTTTTTCCTATCAGCGTTTCCTGTGTTTAAAGTAGAGGCCGGCATATTGTCGGCCGTTTCATATTTATTTGGTGGAAATAATGAGTATATTGAAGGTTTAAATAATAAATCTGTGCAAAATATGGCTCTACTTGAGGCCGCGACTAATTTTGACCCTAATCCAGCCAAAGGAGGGGGCGACATAAAAATAGTCGATGGTGTTGCTCTTGCAAGCGAAGGAATCCTTTCAGCAGAACTTGTTCAAATAGATGGAGGTATAACTAACGATCAAATCAGTATATATGTAGTACGCGAAGGAGATACTCTTTCTCAGATAGCAGAAATGTTCGGGGTTTCAGTAAACACCATAAAATGGGCAAATGATATAAAAGGAGAGATTCAACCAGGAGAATCTCTAATAATATTACCTGTTACAGGGGTAAAACATATTGTTTCCAAGGGAGAGACACTTGCCTCTATAGTTAAGAAATATAAAGCTGATTTTGATGAAGTGTTGCAATTTAATGACTTAAACAAAGGGTCGGTGCTTGCAATAGGAGATGAACTTATTATTCCGTATGTAGAGATGAATACACCGTCTGCCTCTACTAAAACAGCCTCGACCGCGAAGATCTATGGCGCAGGCGGTCCAAATTATGACAGTTACTATTCTCACCCACTTCCTGGTTCTGTAATAACTCAAGGATTACATGGATATAATGCAGTCGACTTCGGAGCTCCTTATGGGACACCAATCCTTGCTTCTGCGGGCGGAAAAGTAATTATTGTTAAGGATTTCGGCTGGAATGGAGGCTATGGACTATATTTAGTTATTGAACATGACAATGGTACGCAGACCCTTTATTCTCACGAGTCATCAATAACAGTCTCGATTGGTGATTATGTAGAAAAAGGAGATGTCATTGGATACGTTGGTTCAACAGGAAGATCAACGGGTAATCATTTGCACTTCGAGGTCCGTGGTGCGAAAAATCCTTTTGCAAAATAAACAGGTTTCTTCTTGGGACTTTTATGAGTCTCAAATAAGGTATCTAGATAATATTTCGGAACAAACCCATTCAGGTGATTTTTTGTTATTAAAAATTTAGTTTTGGTCTATATTGAAGTGCTTCTAAGATATGATTTTGTTTAATTTCTGAAGATTTTTCTAAATCTGCAATTGTTTGAGAAAGTTTTATTAAACGGTGATAGCTCCTTGGTGAAAGATTTAATTTTTTTGCAGAAATATCTAAAATGCTTTTTACATTTAAATCAAGTTTAATCATTTCATTTATGTCGCGAGCTTTCATTTCAGAATTTTTAAATAATTTTTTATTATTTTTTTCAAATCTTTTTTTCTGAATACCTCTCGCAATCAAAACCCTTTCTCTTGCCTTACTGCTTTCTTCTCCATTTTTTTCCTGATCAAGAAGATCGCTGTGATCAATTCTTGGAACTTCTATCCACATATCAATCCTATCTATTATTGGACCAGAAATTTTTCTGTTAAATCTTGTTGCTTCGCGCGGATCAATTCTGTTATTTCCTTCCTCATACCCTTGTGGAGGATTCATTGCTGCAACTAAAATAAAATCTGCAGGAAATCTTGCTGAGCCACGAGCACGAGAAACTGAAACCACTTTTTCTTCAAGCGGTTCTCTGAGCGAATCAATAACTCTACGATCAAATTCAGGAAATTCATCTAAAAATAAAACACCTCTGTGCGCCAAAGTAATTTCTCCGGGCTTTGGAATCGTTCCGCCACCAACAAGTGAAACATACGATGCTGTGTGATGAGGAGATCTGAATGGCGGAATGATTACAAGCTTGCCATCCAATAATCCACTTACTGAATGTATTCCTGTCACCTCAAGAATCTCATCAAAAGAAAGTGGTGGAAGAATTCCACGGAGCGCTCGCGCAAGCATAGTTTTTCCTGTTCCTGGCGGTCCGTACAGACAAATATTATGACCACCCGCAGCGGCAATCTCTAG
>CAZOXE010000020.1:0-8082 GCA_964583835.1 uncultured Candidatus Saccharibacteria bacterium
TGCAATACTGCTCGCTAGTATCATTGTTATTTTGAACATGGGTGGTCATAAAGCACAGGCTTTTGATTTAGTCGAAATTGCCCCGACCCATTTCATCCCGAAGAGCAGGATGAGTGGATCAGTCGATCCTGTTCCTACAAATAGTCCGATTTTGAAATTTGAGCATTAATATTCACTTTGAACAAACTCCCAAAGCATTTGCCTACGACAGGCATGCTGGGAGTTTTTTTGTTTTAGAGAAGAGCAAAAATTATTCCAAAAATTGCGAATACGCCTGATAAAATCCAATATCTCATGGTTACTTTATATGCAGGCCATCCTTTTGCTTCAAAATGATGATGAAGAGGGGCAATTAAAAAGACTTTTTTATGAAACAATTTTTTTGAAATATTTTGAATGATTACAGATGCGGAAGTTATTAGAAGGGGTGCCCCAATTATAATCAATGAAATTAGACCATGTCCTCCACCAAGAGCATCTGTCATCAATGCCACAACAGCAAGAGTGATGGTTAGAGCCATGCTTCCTGTTTCTGACATATAAAATCTTGCTGGCGGAATATTAAACCACAGAAACGCCAGTAACGATCCCACAATTACTACTGTAAATGCTGAAAGATCTATTTGATTCTGGAAGTAAGCAATAACACTATAGGCAAAAAACATTATAGAAAACACTCCTCCAGATAGTCCATCAATACCATCAATTATTCCACCTGAATACACCGCGAGAGTAACCAATATAAATATTGGAACAATCAGCCAACCGACAAAGATTGAACCAAATAAAGGGAGACCGATAGTTACGACTTCAAGTTTAGTAAAAAACCAAAAAGAAACAAGAAAACTGACAATAGTTACTATTAAAAGTCTTTTCTTTAAGCTGAGGCCTCCGGCGCTATGGTCTCCTTTGCCAGAGACTTCCATTAAATCGTCGATTAGTCCAACTATAGCTCCAACTAGTAATGTTGCTAACGGTATCCAAGTTTGATTTCGAGATAGAAAGTCGAGTTTGGTAAGTATGTCTATCGGAACAATTTTTGAAGCCAACCATACTCCTATTATCGTTATAAATGCGGTAAGCCAAATAATTATTCCGCCCATCCTTGGAGTGTTAACTTCCCTCTCTTTGTGTAGCTCATTAAACAGTGGAGTAGATTCGCTCTTTCCGGACTTTTTTTTCCATGCCTTATGTTTGTATAAATAATGAGTCAAAATAGGGGTAATCAAAATCCCGATTATAAACGAGAGAATTGCAGGAAGAATTATTTTTATTATGTCCATAAATTTATATTACAACTATTCTATTGATATGACGTCCTTTTCCTGTAGATAGTCAATTGATGCCTTAACTAGATTTTTAACATCAGTAAATCTACCATCATAGCTCGATGATAGTACTGTAACAATTATTATCTCATCACGTATGGTCTTAAATGCAATCGCAAGATTTCCACCAGCTAGATCTGTAAAACCTGTTTTTGAGGCGACTAAATTTGGTATCTCTTCTGTAACAATATTAGTATTTGTTGATTTATGTTCAACACCGTCTTCTGATAGAATCACTAATTCTTTCTGTGTAGTCACATCAAGAAGAGGAGGTTTCTTTTCAAGTATATAACTCAGTAATTTTGAGACATTACGAGCACTCCCAACCGCTCCCGGTGTGTTTGTTGTAAGATCATCAAGGCCTGATTCATTGTAAAATTGTGTACTTGATAAGCCGATTTCTCTTGCCTTTTTATTCATTCTTTCTATAAATTCAAGTCTGGCAAATTCAAAACGATCTAGATTATCTACACTACTAGACGAGTCTATATATAAAAGGCCTACAGTATATGCAATTGCTCTTGCACTATCGTTAGACGATGAGACTAACATAAAGTTAGTAAGATCTTTAAGTTTAAATTTTTCAAGTGAATGAAGCCCATTGTCTCCGTCAGATGACAACGCCTCATCAGTTATAAGTACCAATGAGTTTGATGGGGCTAGATCGTTTGCAAGTAATGCGGTCATAAGTTTAGTAAGCGAGGCAAGAGGCATAGAAGCATCAGCGTTCCTTTCAAACAACGTTTCTTTAGTTTTTGTATTGTATACATGAATTGCGCGCGCCTCGAATACGTATTTGTTAAATGGATTCAGGTCACTCTCAATTAAGGACTTCTCCTCTGTTGTCGTTGCGTTATTATTCAATTCAACAACAATGGTTTGTGATTTTGGAGCTGCGTTAAATGCATAAATTATTAATACAACAAAAGCAATAAACGCTAGTGCGTATGAAATTTTTTTAATCACTACTACCATACTCAACTTAAGTTAACGTTATCCTTAGCGTCATTCGTTTGTGTCACGAAATTTTCTAATTGGTTTTTTATATTTTCAAACTCTGGCAAGTCTCTTAATGTCTTGATGCCCAAATGGGACAATAAATCAAATGACGCTTTATATACAAAACTTCGTGCATCTTTTGGATCTACTTGTCTCTTTATCAATCCTCTTACTAGCATGTTTCGTAAAATAAATTGTGAATTTACTCCACGTATATAATCAATCTCACTTTTTTTTACAGGTCCTTTATATAAAATAATTGCCAACGTTTCTAATCCGGCTTTTCCAAGGTCTTTGGACAGCTCTTCACGTGATAAATTTTTAATTATTTCCGAAGAACTACTATTGGTCCTCAGCTCTAACTGATTGTCGTGCCAGAGTAGATCGAGGCCCCTATCCTTCAATTTGTTATCTAAAATTTTTGCCGACTCTTCAATCTGAGCTGGACTCACCTTTAATATTTCAGATAACTTTTTTATAGAAATTGGCTCGGACTTCCAGAACAATATTGCCTCAATCTTTGAATCTAAATTCATAAGTAAAAATATAATATCATAAGTGATAAATTCTCTTGCCAAATTCAATGTCATCAAATCTGTTTGTTTGATTTGCCTCAATGGACCCTCTTTTTACCAATTCAAGGAGAGCAAGAAAACTGACAATAATATTCACTCTATCCCCTTTACTTGTTTCTTTTGAAAAATCATTAAAACTCATTTTTATACCTTCCTTTATTCTCTCTGTAAGACCAGTTATCATTTCCTCAAGACTTATTACTTTTTTTACTATTTTTTCTGGTATTTTGTATATTTGTGGCAGTGTTTTTATCATATCTCTAGCCACATCATGTATTAACGATAATTTGCAGTCTTTTGAAGGGGCAAATATATTATCGAAGATATAGGCTTTTGTTGGTGAGTATAATACTTCATCACCGTATTTATCTCCTATCTTTATACTTAGTTCCTTAAATAATTTATATAACTTTAATCTTAACTCCAAATCTTCAACACTCTGTTCCTCATCTTCGGTCAACTCTAGATTAGGCAAAAGAGATTTCGACTTTATTAAAAGTAATATGGACGCTACAAGAATAAATTGAGCGCTTTCGTCCATTGGAAAGGCGTCTTTACTCTTTACGTACGAAATAAAATCGTCTGTAACATTAGATAAGGATAGTTCATTAATTGAGAGTTTTCTTTTTTCAATCAAATCCAAAAGGACCTCCATTGGTCCCTCAAACTGTTCAGTCTTTATTTTAAAGTCATTTTTTTGGTGCATCAATTTTCAAACCAAGTTCTTTCAACTGTGTCTTTGAAATTTCACTTGGTGCATCCATCATCAAATCTCTTCCCTCTCCATTTTTAGGAAATGCAATTACTTCTCTGATATTTGGTTCGTTCATCATTATCATTACAATCCTATCAATACCTGGGGCGAAGCCACCGTGTGGTGGGGTTCCGTATGTAAATGCTTCGAGCATGTGAGCGAACTTTTTTTGTTGTTCTTCCTCCGAAATTTTTAGCAGATCAAACACTTGCTTTTGTTCTTCTTTTTTATGGATTCTTATACTTCCAGAGGATAATTCGTATCCATTAAGAACAAGGTCATAAGAGTTTGCTCTTATTGACATCAAGTCTTCTCCTTTCATGAATTTTTGCTTATCCTCCTCTTTTACAGAGCAAAATGGATGATGTGCAGCTTGAAGCTCTCCGTCATCTGTCTTTTCAAACATTGGAAAGTCTACGATCCATACAAACGCAAGCTCATTTTGATCTTCTTTGTTTTTTCTTAGATCTGGTTTGTCAGTGCCATATTTTTCAATTGCCTCTTTGTATGTAATTCTTGGAAAAGGTTTTTCAGTAAAATTCTTTTCCGGAAAGAGTTTTGTGACCATATCTATAAACATCTCTTCAGTAAATTTCAAAACGTCTTCTTGTGTAACGAAAGACATTTCAAAATCAAGTTGTGTAAATTCAGGCTGCCTATCTCCTCTTAAGTCTTCATCTCTCATACAGCGAGCGACTTGAAAATATCTTTCGAAACCCGCAACCATTGATAACTGTTTAAACTGTTGCGGAGACTGAGGCAGAGCATAAAACTTACCATTTTCAATTCTTGAAGGAACCACATATTCTCGAGAGCCCTCAGGCGTCCCCTTCATAAGGATTGGAGTTTCTATCTCAACAAAATCGTTTTTATGCATGTAATCTCTAAAGAACGAAATAATTTGATCTCTCATCCTGATATTTTTTTGAAGTCTAGGCCTTCTTAAATCCAGATATCTATACTTTAATCTGACTTCTTCATTTATATCTTTACCATCTTCGTTTACATCAAACGGTGGTGTTTCGGCTTCATTTAATACATTTATTTCCAATATTTCTATCTCAATATCACCATTTTGTTCATCAGTTTTGACCATTTTTTCTGGTCTCTTGTTTACAATACCTTTTATTTCGAGCACCCATTCAGGCCTGACTTTAGTTGCTAGTTTGTGAGCTTCAGTATGATTTGGTAAAGCCACCATCTGAATAAGACCAGAACAGTCACGTAGATCAATAAAAATTAATTTTCCATGATCTCTTCTAATGTTTACCCAACCAGAAATCGCTATTTCCTTTCCTATATTTTCCTTCAGATTTTTTATTAAAATTCTTTTCATGTTAAATTATTACACCAATTTTTTCTTTTACTTCGTCAAGTTTGATTGAAGCAACTCCATTTGCATTTTTTCTTCCTGATTCCAAGACGTCTTTAACATACTTTAAATTTTTTGAAATTTTTTCGCGAGTCACTCTCAAAGGTGAAATAAATGACTTGATGTTTTTTATAAGTATCTTTTTTGACTCTGAATAACTTAGGCCGCCATTTATATAACCATCGTTCACCTGGTCAAATTCATTACCGGTCGTAAAAATTTTATGTAGTTTAAAGACATTATCATTCTCAGGGTTTTTTGGCTCGTTTACGTCTTTTGAGTCAGTTGCAATACCCATTACTGCTTCTTCTATTTCCTCATCGGTCGCGAAAAGTTCTATTGTGTTATTGTAACTTTTACTCATCTTCTGGCCGTCAGTGCCGGGTATTATGGCCACCTCCTTTTGTATCATTGGTTCAGGTAATTTGAATGTGTCTCCAAAAGTATTATTAAATTTCTGAGCAATATCTCTCGCAATTTCAACGTGTTGTTTTTGATCTTGTCCCACTGGTACCACGTCAGGTTCATACAAAAGTATGTCGGCAGCCATGAGCATTGGATAATTAAATGTTCCAACATTTATTTCCTTATTTTTTGCTTCAGCGTCCTTGAAAGCATGTGCCCTCATCAAATAAGGCATTGTTGTCATTGTGTCAAAAATCCATGAAAGTTCCGTATGGGCCTGTATTGCAGATTGTTGAAAGATAACGGCTTTGTTCGGATCAAGTCCTATGGCAAGGTAATCAATAGCTAAATCAGCTATCAATTGAGTCATCTCAGCCTTATTATGTATAAGATTTAAGGCGTGATAGTCAGCTATCATGAAGTAACTTTTATAGTCATTTTGGAGCTCAACAAATTGCTTCATTGCCCCAAAATAGTTACCAATATGAGGTCTTCCTGTTGGTTTGACTCCTGAAAGTAATACCTTATTCATCTTGTAAATATTAGCAGAATTGTTAAATAAAAAATAGACCAAATGGTCTATGTAATGGCAATCTAGGTTTTCTCCTCTTTCTTCATCTCACCCTTGAAGCCTGGGCAATCGGCAAGGTTATGAGAATGTCCGTTAAAAACAACTAGCCTCTTTGGGTGGTTAAGTTTGGTAGTACCGTTGTGCATTATCTTATTCCAACCACAATTCAGACAGATGTCAGGCTTTGCAGCTACTATTTTCATAGATTTACAATCGAGTTAATAATTGAATCTACTGACTTTTGGAGTGATTCTCTAAAGGCAAGTATTGCCCCAATTACAGCTACTCCAAGTATAGAAATGATTAGTGCATACTCTATTAACGCCTGTCCGACACTGAATTTTTGTTTCAATGCTTTCATTTACACCTCCAATAGAGATGGTACGATTTTTTAGGATTGTGTCAAGTTTTAAATTCCCTCTTTTCGCAAGTCCTCAATTATTTTTTTTGCCTTTGATGATAGTTTCTCAGGTAACTTTATATTCAGTTTTACATACATATCACCCCTTGAGCCATCTCTTTTTATTCCTCCTTTGCCTTTCAGTCTAAGAATTTCATTTGACTTTATCCCAGCAGGAATTTTTATTTTTGTTGGACCATCTAGGGTCTCTAAAATATATGTATCTCCTAGAATTGCGTCAGTTAATTTTACATTCAACATAGTCACAAGATCTGAGCCATCCTTTGTTATCGTTGGGTGTTGTTCAACATGAATTTTGATAAACAAATCTCCGGGTCTTCCGCCTTCAATTTCCTCTCCTTTTCCGGTCATTCTTAATATTTGCCCAGATTCAATTCCGGCTGGTATTTTAATAATTAAATTTTCGTCTTTTCTTGTTGTTCTTTTGGTGTATTTTATCTCCTTATCTGTTCCAAAGATTGACTCTTTAAAAGACAAAATTAGATCGATTGAGATATCACTGCCTTTTTTTGTTCTATGTCTACCTCCCCCCATACCACCAAAAAATTCATTGAAAATGTCACCAAGGTCGAATTCTTGGTAACTCCCGTTTTTAGAGAATTGAGAAAAATCAAACCCTCCAAAGTTGAACCCGTTCTCAAAACCACCTCCAGCATTATCTGAGAAGACTCGTCCATATGCATCGTATTCTTTTCTTTTTTGATCATTAGAAAGTACTGTATATGCTTCGTTTACTTCCTTAAATTTTTTTTCATCACCATCTTTCTTGTCCGGATGGTATTGATGTGCAAGCTTTCTAAAAGCTTTCTTTATTTCATCTTTTGAGGCGCTTTTTGAGACACCAAGAATTTGATAATAGTCTTTATTCATTGAATGTTATTATATCTAAAATCATTGATTTGACAAGTGTAAATAATTATGATAAACATAAACACAGAACCAGAAAGGAGTCGTAGATGAAAAGAGTAGGCGGTGTGGTTGTTCTAAAATCAGGAGTCGTTGCAATATGTACAATTCCTGATCAAGATGAATTGAGGCATTCTGAAAATCCCAGCCCGATATTGGAGTTTCTTATCGATATCACTTGTATCAATTCTTCTCTTGATGATTACCTGATTGTGGAATCATGTTGTTTTAGACAGGGCGGTGAGAAAATATCGGAGATTCAGGAGTTTGCTTTGATTTTGAGAAATCAAATAGTGTCGGTCTCGTCATACTCGAAAGGTTTCATTTTATAAGCGCATTGCGCTTATTTTTTTTCTGAATTATCGTCTTTTACTTCCTCAGCATCCTTTACATTTGAATCCTTTGGAGCTTCTTGTGTGCCAGTATTAGTTTGGGCATTTTTTGATAAATATTCACCTATCTTTTGTGCTTCTTTTGATAATTCTTCCGTGCCTTTTTTAATTGCCTCAAGGTCGTTTCCATCCTTTACTTTTTTAAGAGCATCCACCTTTTCAGTCACAGATTTCTTGATATCGTCAGTAATCTTATCTTTATTATCCGTAATTGCTTTTTCTGATGTATAAATTAGTTGTTCTGCCAAATTTTTCGCGTCAACAGTTTCTCTTTTCTTTTTATCTTCTTCCTCATGAGCTTGGGCGTCATTCTTCATCTTTTCAATTTCTTCTTTTGATAGACCTGAACTCGCCTCAAT
>CAZOXE010000020.1:8092-8305 GCA_964583835.1 uncultured Candidatus Saccharibacteria bacterium
AGGTAGATTTGTCCTTTGCTTTTACGTTTAGAATTCCGTTTGCATCAATATCAAACGTAACTTCGATTTGCGGTAATCCACGTGGAGCAGGAGCGATACCATCAAGTATAAATCGTCCCAATGACTTGTTATCGCTTGCCATTGACCTTTCGCCTTGAACTATATGAATATCTACCGATGGTTGGTTATCGGATGCTGTTGAAAAGGTTTGAG
>CAZOXE010000021.1:0-5568 GCA_964583835.1 uncultured Candidatus Saccharibacteria bacterium
AGAAACGACAAGATTATAATGGTAAAAAATGGGGAAGAAAAAGAAGTAAAATTTAAAAAACTTTCTGATTACGAAAAAGAAGGCTGGAGTGTGAAAAAATAAAAAAACCAGCGCAAGATGCTGGTTTGAAACCATTCCTAGAATCAAACTATTGCTTCGGCATCAATCTCGACGTCGACATTGAGATGGTCTCCAAACTCAATGACCAGAAGACCCACTGCCTCGGCATGAGTTTTGCAATTTTCGATGCGAAGATGTTCGTGTCCGACAATGTATGCACAAAAATGACCATCTCCATCCCGCACTACTTTAATCATTAGAACCTCCTCTCAACTCTATTAACATTATATCACTTTTATAATTTAAGTCAAATGATTTGTATAATCTGTTTTTTTCTTAAATAAAATGTAATTGCTATAATATGTCCATTATCTGTAACCAATCAAAATGCAAAGGATTTTTCTTTCTTTACTTTTAATCATGGTCTTTCTTCCAGTGTGTGTGGACGCAGCGGTTTTTGAAGTTGGAGAAGATGTGGCCATTTCTTCACAGGAGTCAATTTCCGAAAATATTTATATAGGATCTGGAAGTGCACTAGTTTCATCAATAGTTGAAAAAGATCTCGTTGGTGCAGGTGGTGAAATTCTCATTACTGGTGATGTAAAAGAAGATTTGTTCCTGTTAGGTGGTTCAGTGAACGTGCTAGGTGATATTAGCGGTGACGCAAGAATTGTCGGCGGAAATGTGGTTATTGGCGGAGAAGTTTCAGGCGACTTAATAGTTTTTGGTGGTTCAGTAAAAATATTACCTGAGGCAATGATAGATGGAGAAGTAAAAATTTGGGCAGGAAATATTTCTTGGAAGGGAACGACAAAAGAATCTATTTCATTGTATGCAGAAAAAGTTGAATTTAGTGGGATTGCACAAAAGAATGTTTTCGTTGAGGCAGAATCTATTAGTATAAAATCTGATGCAAAGATAGAAGGTGATTTAAATTACAAGTCCTTCAGAGAGGCAAAAATCGAAAACAGTCAAAGTATAGTTGGTTCAGTAAACTTTGAGCAGTCAGAAAAGATAGGGTCTGTGGCGAAAAAGGGAATTCTTGCAGGAGTGTTTTTTGGAATCCTCGGCACTTTTGCTGTACTAAAATTTGTTGCAATTCTTATTCTTGCGCTGATTCTCGTATCTGTCTTTAAGAAGTGTTCTAAAGAAATAACAACAACCTGTGTCTCATCATTTGGAAAAAGTCTTTTGGTTGGTCTTATAAGTTTTATCCTTTTCCCAATAGTTTCTGCGGTACTCTTTGTTTCTTTGGTCTTGATGCCTATCGGAATAATCTCTATCCTAGGATTTGTAATAGCCATCATTCTTAGTTCGGCATTTATGCTTGTATTTTTTGGTGCTTGGCTTTACAAGATACTATTTAAAACAGAGAATTATGAATTAAGTTGGAAAGGAACACTTCTTGGTGCATTTGTTCTTCTCATTATTGAATTCATTCCAATAGTAAATATTGTGTTTAATATCATTGTTTTCTTAGTAACATTCGGAGCGTTTCTAAAAGTTGCTTATACACACATTGAATCTGAAAGAAAATAAAAATGAATAAAAAACACAAGATTTTAGTTGTCCTTGGAACAGCCCGTGATGGAAACTTTTCTGAAAAAGTTGCGGAATTTGTTTTTGATCTTCTTAAAAAAAGAGAAAAATTAGAAGTTGAGTTGGTCTATGTTAAGGATTTCCTTTTTGGGAAAACAATTGAGGACCCAACAAAAGATCCAAAAACTGACGATTGGAAGCATAGGGTTCTAAGTTCAAAAGCAATTGTCATAGTCAGTCCGGAATACAACCACAGTTTTCCAGGTGAGCTAAAAATACTCCTTGATGCTTTATACGAAGAATACGAGAACAAGCCTGTGCTTGTGATAGGTGTATCATCAGGGGCACTTGGGGGGTCGCGAATGGTAGAAAGCTTAAAGCCAGTTTTAGTAGAACTTGGGTTTAATGTCTTAAGAAAGAGCGAATATTTCTCAAACATTCAGGAAAAAGGTATTGATTTATCGAAGGGGGATTCATTAAACAAACTTTTTGACAGATTAATTGCAAGGATTCCGAGAAAAAATGATTAAAGCAGTTACTCATAGTGGAATTTTCCACCCAGACGATGTATTTGCAGGGGCGGTTTTGAAAATTATTTATGGGGATGAAATTACGTTTATACGGACACGCGATGAAGAGGTTATAAAAAAAGGAGATATCGTTTTTGATGTCGGTTACAAGTATGATCCTGAAAATAATTTATTTGACCATCATCAAATTGATGGAGCGGGGGAGAGAAACGGTGTGAAATATGCAGCTTTCGGTTTGATATGGAAAAAATTTGGAGAAGAAATTTGTGGCTCGGCAAGAATAAGAGACATTATTGATACAGAGCTTGTTCAATTTATAGACGGGACTGATAACGGTCAGGAAATGTTTGACGTAAAAAGACTAGAATGGAGAATCTATACTGTCGGTGAGATTATTGATTTATTTAACCCAACATGGAAGGAGGGTGGTGTCGACAGGGACAGTGCGTTTTTGGACGCTGTTTCTCTAGCAAAAAAAATACTTGAGAGAGAGATAAAAAATGAACAAGATCGGGTTGAGGCCGACATGAGGGTCAGAGAAATTTGTGAAAAGTTGGAGAATAAAAGAATTTTAATCTTGGATTCATTTTATCCTTGGGGGAAAACACTTGAAGATTGCGATGATGTTTTATTTGTCGTTTATCCTGCAACCGAGAATGATAAATGGGGAGTTTATACAGTAAAAGATGGGCAGAATACATTTAAAAGAAGAAAATTATTTCCAAAGGAATGGTGGGGAAAGAGAGGTGAAGAGCTCGCAGTGACGAGTGGTGTTAAAGATGCGATTTTTGTTCACCGCGACGGTTTTATAGCTGCAGCCAAAACAAAAGAAGGAGCAATAAAACTTGCGGAAATTGCATTAAAATCATAGCGTTGAGAATACTCTAAAATTCATATATTATTGTTTTATGAAGAAGGACTATAAATTGACAGTTGGTCTTGAAGTTCACGCTGAACTCGCAACCAAAACGAAGATGTTTTGCGCATGTAAGAATGATCCAGACGAGACCGAACCCAATGTGAATATTTGTCCGGTTTGCACTGGTCAGCCAGGAACTCTTCCTGTACCAAATAAAGAAGCAATAAGGCAAGTGATAAGATTTGGTTTAGCGGTCAATGGAAAAATTGCAGATTTTACAGAATTTGACAGGAAAAACTATTTTTACCCAGATATCCCAAAAGGCTACCAAATATCTCAATATAAATATCCAATTGTGACTGGGGGGAGTCTTCTTGGAGTTGGGCTTACAAGGATTCACCTTGAAGAAGATACAGGGACGTCAATTCACGATAAAGGTAATCATTCTTTGGTCGACTACAACAGAGCGGGTGTGCCTTTAATGGAGCTTGTTACAGAACCAGTCATAACTAACGCTAGACAAGCAGGAGACTTCGCTCGTGAACTTCAGTTACTACTCAGATATCTCGGAGCTGGGGAGGCAAATATGGAAAAAGGCGAGATGAGAATAGAAGCAAATATCTCTGTTTCCAAGAGCAATAAAAAAGGTACAAAAGTGGAAGTAAAAAATTTAAACTCTTTTAAATCCGTTGAAAGGGCAATTCAATATGAATTTGATAGACAGATTGATTTACTCGAGAGCGGTGAAAAAATAATACAAGAGACGCGCGGGTGGGATGAAGATAAACAAAAAACATTCTCACAACGAACAAAAGAGACGTCAGAAGACTATAGATATTTCCCTGAACCTGATATACCAAAATTCAAACTCTCTGAAATTGAGGATTTTAATATTGAAAGATTGGTGAATTTTCTTCCTGAACTTCCTTGGAAAAAAAGAGAGATCTACAAAAAGATGTATGGTTTAAAAGACGATGACGTTGAATTTTTTGTTTCGAATATTTTATGGGCAAATTACTTTGAGAATGTTGTTGAGCTTTTTGATGATCAGAAATTATTCAAGATTGTCTCAAATTACATCACAAGTGATTTAGTTGGATTATCAAAAGGACTCTCTGTTGAGGATGCTGTTCAAAAAATTATTCCAGAAAATCTTGCTGGTCTTATGAAAATGGTTTCATCTGAACAGATATCATCTCGAGGCGCAAAAGACATACTAAAAATAATGTATGAGAAAGGTGGTAATCCAGAAGAGATAGCGAAAAGCGAAGGCTTGATTCAAAAGAGTGATGAAAGGGAATTATCTGAAATTATTGAAAAGATTATTGCTGAAAATCAAAAAGTTGTTGATGAGTACAAGTCTGGTAAAGAGGCCTCTTTGCAATTCTTAATAGGTCAGGCGATGAAAGCTACAAAGGGAAGCGCAAACCCTCAAGTACTAAAGAAATTATTTGAAACTAAATTAAAATAAGGAAATGATAGATTTTATTAAGGAGCATGGTTTTTTTATTATCGGGGCAATAGTCCTATTTTTTCTAATGTACGGGGATTCTCTTGCGGTGGTTTTGGTTTAGTTGGCTTCCTCTCTTTAATTTTTCGTGTTTTTCTGCTAGACTCGCTTTGTGAGCTCAATTAATCCAAATGATAAACAGTACTACTTTATTTCAGGACTACCGCGAAGCGGATCAACATTGCTTTGTAATATTCTAAATCAAAACCCAAGGTTTTATGCATCATCAACCTCCAGTGTTTTAGATGTGATTTTAATGATTAGAAATAATTGGGAAAAGTTTGAAGGAATAAAAGCTCACCCCAATGATTTGGCAAAGATCAGAATAATGAGATCTATACTTGCTTCGTATTATGATGACATTGAAAGTCCTATTATTTTTGATAAATGTCGAGGATGGCCTGGGTTTATTCCAATGTTTGAAGAAATTTTTGGTAGGAAAGCTAAAATCTTAGTTACCGTGAGAGATATAAGAGATGTTATTGCAAGTTTTGAGAAGTTATGGAGAGAAACATCTAAAATTTCCCAGGTGCCCCAGGAAGTAAAAAATGGACCGCAATTTCAGACCGTCCAAGGTAGATCAGAAACATGGCTGAGAAACGATCAACCAATTGGCTCTGCCTATAACAGATTGAAGGACAGTCTTCTTCAAGGTTTTGGTGACAGGATGTATTTTATTGAATTTGAGAAACTTACGTCAAATCCAAAAGAAACATTAAAAGGAGTTTATGATTTTCTTGGCGAGAAGTACTTTGAGCACGATTTCAATAACGTTGAGCAAAAAACCGAAGAAAATGATCGTGTACACGGATTTAAGGGTCTTCATGAGATTAGAAACAAGGTTCTCCCAGTAAGATCTGAATGGAGAGAAATACTCGGTGATTTTGCTGAGAAATATGGGAAACTAAATTTTTGGATAAAAAAATAAATGGTAGAATACGTGTATCTGGAAGAATAATGAATGTCAATAAAATTGTGATTTCTATAAGTAATATTTTTCGAAGTAGATTAAGAATCACTATTTTTGCAATTGCTGTTTATTTAATTGTCATTAGCAGGGAGAATGTATA
>CAZOXE010000021.1:5578-8278 GCA_964583835.1 uncultured Candidatus Saccharibacteria bacterium
AATGAAATAATAACTGATTGTTCGTCTGATCTCGATACAGAGGGGGAGACCTATACACTCGGATCTAATATAACTGAGAATTGTATAGTAACAGCAAACAACATAATTATAGATGGGTTGGGTTTGTATACAATTACAGGAAATATAATTGGAGATGGGGCTGATTCTCTAGATGGCTCAGGAGGTAATGGAACGAATTTTGAAATAAAAAACATAACCATAACAGGTTCGGTAACTTCCACAGGAGGAGACGGCTACGCTCATGGCGGTACAGGTGGTGGAATAATTATTAGAGATTCAACTACTGGTGCAGTTGTTGCAAATGGAGGTTTAGGTGGGGATGGATCAGGTGGAGGATCAGGAGGGTACATTAAAGTTTATAGTTCTAACACTGGAAGTCTAGATTCATGGGGGAATTATGGCCATGCTAGCAACGGTACAGGGGGAAATATTATCGTATCCGATTCCACGACGGGGTCTATCATAAATAGTTCTGTACAAGGGTATTTTGGTAGTAGTAGCGGGGGAACAGTTACGATAACAGATAGCACTGTTTCTGGCACAGTGACATCAAATAGTGGTGGAGCAATAGGGATTGGTGTAAACGGCGGTAATGGAGGAGAAATTACTATTACCGATTCGACTGTTTCAGGCGCTGTTAGCGCTAATGGAGGTAATGGCTATGGTTATGACGTTGGCCCCTATACCTCTGGTAATGGAGGAACAATAACGATAACAAATAGTACTTCTGGTTCCTTGTATTCAAATGGAGGAGAAGGGGCAAATATTCCTTTTTCAAGTGGCGGTGATGGAGGCGATATAACAATGATTGATTCAACTATCACTGGAGGAATAGTGAATAACACAGGAGGTTTTGATTTTTATAATCCGGGTGTTGATGGGGGTTTAACGCTAACTGACAATTCTCCATCAATTACTCTTTTGGGTAATAATCCACAAGAAATAGATTTTGCAAGTGTATGGTCTGACCCAGGAGCTACAGCAACAGATATAAAAGATGGTGATCTAACAAACAGTATTACTGTCACGGAATCTGTAAATACAGGAATCACTGATGATTATAATGTCATTTATGAAGTTGCAGATAACGGTACAACACTAACGTGGAATGGTTCTGCTACTTCGACAACACCAAGTACAGTTTCAGAAACAAGAGTGGTTACAGTTTTAAATGCTCCAGCTGGCAATGGAGGCGGAAGTAGCAGAAGGATAACTTCAGCGACATTACCTACAGACACTTCGACAGAAAACAATACTCAAGTGACAATCCCACCTGAAACAATTACTCCGTCTACTGTGATTCTTTCGCCAATTGTACCTGTTATTGAATATCCGGAAGAAAATATCCCTGATACAACATCTTCTCAAGAAGAGCCAGAAGATAGAGATGGACTTGATAATGATAAAGATAATGACTTAGATACAAATGAATCGAATAATCCGAGTGATAATAGCAAGAGAAAAGAAGAAGAGATTTTAGGCGTGGTAACCACCATTTCAGATAATATAGATAGGGTTCTTGATGAACCAACAGTCAAAAATGTTACAAGAACTGTCGCGGTTCTCGGTGTCGTATTAAACACGGGAATTGGTGCGTCAGCACCGTTAGTAGCTTTTCAGTTAAATTTTGCTGATATATTTTTATATATAAATAGATTTTTCTATTCCATTTTGTCATTTTTGGGTTTAGTAAAGAAGAAAAAACCATGGGGAGTCATATTTGACAGTGTTACGAAATTACCGGTGGAGCCAGTGAAAGTATTTCTTGTAGATAGTTTTGGGAAAAAAGTAGACAGTCATATTACAGACAAAGAAGGCAGGTATGGCTTTTTAACAGAGCCCGGCTCCTACTCAATTTTTATAGAAAAGCAGGGTTATTCTTATCCATCTAAACAGCTTTTTGGTAGAACAGAGGATAGTTTTTTCAGTGATCTTTATTTTGGAGAAAAGATTGATATTGGAAGTGAGAGAAGAGATATTATTAAAAGAAACATACCAATTGACCCAATTGATTTTAAAATAGAAGAGTCGCTTGTGACAAATAAGAACAAGCTGATCTTGAAATCAAATATAGATAGGTTTATCTCGTCCATTTCACATTGGCTTTTGGGCGTTGGACTCCTGCTTACATTGCTGTCATTCTTTTATTCACATAAATCGTTTGAGTTCGTTGTTGTATTGCTATATATCATTTTATTCGCCTCTCATTTATTTGGTTTCGGAAATAGATCTTATGGAAGAATATTAAAAAAGAATGGAGTTCCTCTTTCATATGGTTCTGTCGACATATTTAATCTTGGTACAAATGAAAAAATTAAGAAAATAACAATTGATGAAATTGGGCGATATTACTTACTCGTACCAAATGGAAGTTATAGATTGGTGATCGGAGAAAGAGGAGTTGACGGAAATTTTAATAATCTCGCAGAGCGTGTTGTCCGAGTAGATTCTGGGGTATTAAACCCTGACATAAGAATCTAGTTTTCCCCAAGAGGTAAATTTTTCATCTAAATATCTCAAAAAATATAATATAATATTAGTATATGGAAAACCTAAAAAGACTTTCAGTATATTTAGCTATTCTAGTCCTTGTGTTTGTAATTGGGGGTCAATACATTTTTAGCGCCTCATCCTTGTACACTGATCCTAACTTAGAGTTGTATTTAAAAGGAGACAACA
>CAZOXE010000022.1:0-7823 GCA_964583835.1 uncultured Candidatus Saccharibacteria bacterium
TTAGCAATAAAAACTGGTATTTTTTCGTTATTTGCTGGGTTTACTGCGACAATTCCTTCAAGTTTAACACCCGTTTTCTCCTTGCCCTCTGCTGATCTATCTATATCAGACTTATTTTTTGACGATTCTATATACTTCAGAACATCACTCCAATTTTGAATATCGCTTTTAATTGCATTTAAAAGAGGGTGTTCAGGTGCCAAAACCAAATATGTACACCCAAATAGTGTATCCGCACGTGTTGTATATACTTCTACACTTTTATCTCCTATTTTAAATGTTATTGTTGAGCCCTCACTTTTGCCTATCCAATTTTTCTGTAACTCTTTGATTGATAGTGGCCAGTCTAGATCATCAATTCCTGTAAGTAATCTATCGGCATATTCTCTAATTTTTAGTACCCACTGTCTTATTGGCTTTTTCTCTACTAGAGAACCACATCTTTCACATTTACCATTTTCAAGATCTTCGTTAGCAAGACCGGTCTTACAAGAAGGACACCAATTTATTGGTTCGTCTGATTCATAAGCTAAACCTTTTTCTAGTAATTTTAGAAAAATCCATTGTGTCCAGTGATAGTATTTTGGGTCTGTGGTATTAATTTCTCTATCCCAATCGTAACTAAAACCAATTTTTTCAAGCTGCTCCTTAAATCTTTTTATATTTTTATCTACCGCAATTTTAGGATGTACTTTGTTTTTTATTGCATAATTTTCCGCTGGCAAACCAAAAGCGTCCCATCCCATTGGGTGTAAAACGTTAAAACCTTTCATTCTCTTGTATCGAGATAATATATCGGTCGCAATGTAACCCTTTGGATGACCAACATGAAGACCTTCTCCAGAAGGATAAGGAAACATGTCTAAAACATAATATTTCTCTTTATTAGTTGAGTCAGAGGTTTTATAAAGCTCTTCCTTTTCCCATTGCTCTTGCCACTTTTTTTCTATTTTTTTGTGATCGTAGTTATCCATTGTATGTAATATAGATTATATTACATTATTACAAATTCATTACATTGCAACGTAAAACAAATTAATCTAAACCTTAAACTCTATTACATCACCGTCTTTTACTATATATTCCTTTCCTTCTATACGAACAAGACCCTTCTCACGAGCTTTAGCATATGATCCAGAGGATAAAAGATCATCACAGTGAACTACTTCTGCTCTAATAAATTTTTCTTGAAAATCTGTATGAATTGCCCTACCGGCCTCAGGGGCAGTTGAACCACGTTTAATTGTCCATGCTCTAGTCTCATCCTCTCCTGTTGTAAAATATGTTTCTAAATCAAGAAGTTTATAGCCAGCCTTGATTAAATTATCAATACCACTTTCATCTATTAACTCTAATTTATCTTTTTCACTCAAATCCTTTAGTTCATCCTCAATTTTTGCATCAACAACAGTCCATATTAGGTTATTCTTATTAAAATATTCAACAAGATTTTCCGATATCTTTGTTTCAGATTCTTTATTCAAGACATACATTATTGGTTTCCTTGTCATTAGATTTAGTTGAGAAATGAGAGGAATTTCCTTGTCGTTTAAAATAACCGTATTAGCAAGTTGTCCTTTTTCGAGCGCCTCATTTACTCTTTTTAGAGCAGAGTCCTCAATTAAGGCTTCCTTATTATTCAACCTCACTTCCTTCGCTAGATTGTTTATTCTTTTTGAAACAGTTTCTTTATCAGCCATTATTAGTTCTAGATTTATTACTTCTATGTCCGATATTGGATCAATTTTTCCATGAACATGGATTATATTTTCATCTTCAAATATTCTTATGACTTGAGCAATAGCATCAACTTCCCTGATGTGACTCAAAAATTTATTACCAAGACCTTCACCTTGTGATGCACCTTTTACAAGACCCGCAATATCAGTAAATTCGATCACTGCAGGAATTGTTTTAGCAGAGTTTGATAGTTTTGAAAGCAATTCCAATCTTTCATCAGGTACTGGAACAACGCCAACTGATGGATCAATCGTACAAAATGGATAGTTTTCTGCTGGGACAGCTTTCTTTGTCAGTGCATTAAACAACGTTGATTTTCCTACGTTGGGTAATCCAACAATTCCTATACTTAATTTCATAATTATTTACTGCTCTCCAAGGTTTTTAAATCTTCTTTGTGTTTATTTATAACATCAAAAACGGCTTGAGCCTGATCCTTACCATTATTTATCTCAGTTTTTATTTCCTCTATTATATTTTGAAATAACCCTGGATTTTTCTCGACTAGTGTAAAAAACTTCTCCTGTTCCTCTTCTGGAACCCCTATCATTCTAGATTTTATTAATTTTTTTGCTATTGAATTAAACATTACTTTATAAGCTCACTTAACCATTTTTCTAAATTCTCCATCGAATAATAACGCTTTGCTCTATCGTAGTTATAATTTATAACTTCATCCAATTTTGCTGGATCACTTATGAGTTTTATTGTTTCTGTAGCTGCTTTACACAATATTGAATCGTCAATTATTCGGTACCCTTCTTTACTTTCAAAAGTTCCTCCAAGTGAAATATATTTAAAACTTCGAGGTTTTATGTCTTCTTTAAACACAGGATACTCAAACAATACAACAGGTTTCATCGCACCTATAGCCTCAATAAATTGATTTCCAAAGCACTCATCAGTGCTTGGAAAGATTACAATATCAGCTATAGAATATGAGTCAAATAATGAGTATATTTTTTTACCAGATCTTATTTTCCTTCTCAATTCAAATCTATCTCCTACGATAACAAGTGGCACACTCCAAGTTTTGCTTGCTTCAATTATTTTTTTTGCGTATTGAGGATTGTCGTTTATATCTCCTGCCAAAACAAATTTAATATTCCGCTTTTGCTGCATAATATGGTGGACAAATTTTATAGAATTTTCTACAGCTTTTTTAGGAGTAATTTTTGTAGACTGAAGAATTACCAAATCATTTTCATCAATGCCTAAATCCTTTCTTAATTCGCTATTATAGTCATCCTTTAAACCAATTTTCTTATCAAAATCTAATACGATTGGGACAACAGCACTTCTTTGAAACTTCAATTCCTGCAGTTTACGTCTGTCGATGTTGTTTACAGAGACATACTTAATTAATTTTGATAAAGGTGGAAAATATCTATTCAACAAATCTTTAAAGAAAAAACATGTTGGATTGTTGTATGTGTCCTTGTTCCAGTAATAATCAAAATTTAATGCGATTGATCGTATGTTGTATTCCTCAATTACCTCTTTTAGTGCAATAGCGAATGCAATATTATCTCCAGAGGACCAAACGTTGCACACTACTACTAAATCGGGGCTAAATTTCTTGAAGATTGAAAGTAATTTTCTTGTAATTGTCGACGCTTCCTTAAATATTGAATATTTCAGTTCATCGCAAGTTTTATAGTCTGTTAATTTAACAGTTAAATTTTCATGGAGTTTTTTTACTACGCCATTCTCTAAACTCAACTCCTCAACTAATACAGAATTTGCCCCGTTACCTTTACCGACGAGATAATAAACTTGGTGTCCTAATCGCTCGAGCGCTTTTTGCCACTTCTCAATTTCGACCGATACACCATCAACTCCTTCTTTATTGTAATGAACTAAACAAATTTTCATTTAATTAGCCTATTTTAAATACTTTATTTAAGATTCCATTTCTAACGCCTACAACAGATTCTAGTACTCTTTCATATCTACCCTGATCAACCGGCAGATCAACCGTAATTTTATATGCCCCTGATGGGATTAACGAGTAATATCTTCCAAGATGATCGAGAACAGTTTTTGAAACTAATTCTCCAGTTGTCGGATTATAGATTCTCATGAGACCATATGCAATTGGGTCACCATTTTTCCCTATAACTCTTCCATGACTCTTCATTCCAATACCAAAGAACTGAAGAACAAATAATGCGGAATAAAGGACAATCACCATTCCGTCGAATATTTCTGTGGTATAGAAAAATGAAGACAACACAAATATAAGACCAATTCCCAAAAACCATGGAGCGAGAGCTGTTGCTGCCCTATCAATATTTGAGAGTAAAATTAGTTTCTTACTTTTTTCTAATTCAAATTTATTGAAATCAAAATCAATTGGATCTACTGGAATATTCTTTATCACTAATTCTCCTCTTTTATAGACATTGATTGGTTCACCGAAATATAGGCTTTCATAAAAATCATCTTCAGCTTTACCAAATAATACTTTTGATGGGAATGTATATCCTGGCTTCTCTATCCTCATGTAGTAAGCGCCTGGCCCAACCGAAAAACCGTATCGTCCGTCAGAATATGTAATAAAATTATTTGTTAGCTCCCCTTGAGCATTTACCAAAGAAACTTTTGCTGGTCTGATTGGTTTCTTTGTCATACTATCAAATACTGTCCCCCATGGTTTTCTTCTTTTCGCCAATCCAAAAAATGAAAGTGATGATGAAAAAAATCTATTCACATTCAAAGCAATATCAGCAATTTTAAATTGTAATGTGACAATAGGAATAATAGGGGCAGCACCTCCAAAAATTACACCCAGGGTTGCTACCGTTTTACCAACCTCTTGAACAACAGGGTCTTTGACCGTACTTTCGTATGTATCATAAATAACTGAAAGCGTGTCAGGGGTTGGCTCGCTTATTTTAGGAGCTTGAGCTGGTGGCTCACTTGGCTCTTCTTTTATCTGTTGCGGTTCTTGAGGTGGAACAATTATTTCAGGCTTTGGTTCAGGTGGAATAATTTTTGGCACTACAATTTCTGGAATGATAATTATTGGAGGAGTTGTTGTACTTGGTGGCTCATCCCCACCTCCGCCACCTCCACCACCATTTCTTTCTACAACAACCGTTCTTGTATCTGTGACTGTATTTGGACCATCTGTATTTGTTGCACCATTAAAAGTCACTGTTGTACCCGAGTCGGTAATAGTATAGGTCACAACATATGTTCCACCATTATTTACATCAACAGTACCGGAAATATCAATATCTCCTGTAATAACACCATCTTTTTCATCTACAGCTGTAGCACCGGGTTCGTTGTATGAGGTTGCATAGCTTACTGTCATAGGATCACTGCCAAGCAAAGTGAGTGTAGGATTATTGTCGGTAAGAGTTAGTGATCCCTCATCTCCTGAATTTACAGCACCTGGACCACCATATGCAGTAATCACTCCTCCAACCTCTGAATCAGTTATAACAACATTGCCCCCATTTCCATCAGCGCTAAGTGTCCCATCTCCACCATTTGTTGAGACATTTCCATCAACAGTAGAATCAATTATCGTTACATTGCCTCCATTCTTTGCGGCGATATACTCATCAGGGCTATAACCTGGCGGAACATATTCATTGTAGCCAACACTTGTTACATTTCCTCCAATATTTGTAACATTCTGAATTATAAAATTTTTTCCTGCAATACCGGGAGTAGTCGTTGCGGAAACATTTCCGCTTATTGAATACAAATCCTGTCCATCAATAACAATATTATTTGCAGCGACAATGCAAGATCCAACAATGTTTGATCCTAAGATATAAGTCTCTCCAGGTGTACTAAGTTCAGATGCACAATTGTTTATCGTCGTGCTTGAAAATAGTTTATTGTTTATTGCAATTAAACATACAGCCAAAATTGCAGTAATTACTAGAACTGTTATTTTAAATTTATGAGACCTAAAATTCATTTCTTACGTATATTATATTAGATAAACTCAACTTACGAAAGAAATTTGTGCGGATACGGTATGAAAATAATATTTAATTCCGCAATTCAATCAAAAACGACAATACCAACTAAAAATCGCAAAGACATAAGCCTTTACGATTTTTTTCTGTGGACCCGACAGGACTTGAACCTGCTACCTCCTGAGTGCAAAACAGGTGCTCTAGCCAGGTGAGCTACGGGCCCATTAGACAATTATTTTACTTATTTTTTTATGTTTAGCAACTGCTTGATAATAACCACACCAAGGACAACACCATTTTTTTCTATTTGGGGCATCACCAATTGACCACCATTTCTTACACTTTGCACATAAAAAATGTGAAAGTTTTTCAATATGGACTTTCCCTAGAAAACTATTTTTCATTTATCTAACAGGGTTATTGAATGATTTATGTATTCTTTTACTGAAGACCCCACATCTTCAAGTGAGGCAGGATAAGGACATTCCTTTGCCAAACCAGGAATTGCATTTATTTCAAGAACATATATTCCTCGTCTGGGTGATACCACAAAATCAGTTCTTGAAAAATGATTTAATGCAAGTGCTTTATGAGCATTTATCGCGAGAAGTTTCAAATCAGCAACAAGTTTTTTATCCCTAATATTTATTTGTTGAGGTGTAAGAGCGTAACACTTTTCTCCTCTAAAATTTTCCAGCACTCCACAGGTAGCCGGATATCCTTCAATAAATTCTTCAACAATTACTTTTTCAACATACTGTAGTGTACTTATTAGTGTCTCCAGTAGATTTCCGTAACTTCTAGCAATAGAAATACCAATAGAATTTCCACCAGTAATAGGTTTTATAACAAACGGCAAAGGTAAAGCCCTAAAAATATCTAATGAAACCTTTGGAAGATCTTCGCCCCTGCTTACGACATAATACTTTGGGGTTTTAATTTTTTGACGTTCAAAAATTTTTTTTGAATACTCTTTATTTAATGAAAAATAGGCAGACTTACCTTGCGAACCAATGTAAGGTTTGTTTATTTCATCGAGTAGCCCCTGCAATTTACCATCTTCACCATATGTTCCATGAATTGAATTAAACACAACATCAATTCCATTAAGTTCTTTGTATGGATTTACTTCTCTGCCACTTGAGTACCATTTTCCATTTCTATCTACAATAAAATCAGCTGGTCTATGATTCCGAGCTAATTCGTCGAGTACTCTTCTTCCTGTTTTTAGAGAAAGATCAAACTCGTCAGATGTTCCTCCTCGAACAACAGCGACTCTAAGCCTTTGCATATAAATATTATAACAAAAAAAGCCACTCATTGAGTAGCTTTTTGAGAAAGAGCCAAAATTTGATTCTTAAATCGCTGGATTTGATCTTCGAAATCATTTATCCAACGATCGTACATATCGACAAGATCTTGGTCCGATGTATGACTTCTGCATTCTTTTGCCTGAATTATCTCTTTCTCTAATTCTGCAATCTCACATTCAAGGAACCGTTTCATCAAAAATGTGTCTTCATTTTCTGCCATCAACACCTCCTACTATAATTTTAGCACGTGTGTTCTATTTCGTCAAGCTGAGTTTCTTTCTCAAGCTTGAAATGGCAAATCTATGCGCTTCGTTGTTTGCTAGTAATATTTCCCTCTCAAATTTATTTATATATTTACTATCACCTAAAAGTCCTTTCGCTCTATGTTTTTCATCTTTAACTACACTAACTACAGGTATAACTAGTCCATATTTATTTAATAATGTTTTTATAATATTTAATTGAGCTTTCCCTCCGTCTATCACAATTAATTTTGGGAAACGCCATTCTGTATGACTTAATCTTCTTTCTACAATTTCCTTTATAGAATCCACATCACTTCTCTTATTAATACCTTTAATATTAAACTTTCTGTACTCAGATCTATTCAATTTTCCATCTTCTACCACAGTCATTACACCCAATGCACTGTTTCCTGACATGTGAGCAACATCATAAGATTCAATTCTTATTTCACTATTAGTTTCACTTTTTTTAAGAAGTGATACATCTTGTATGTGTTTTAAAGAGTAGATCTGTTTTTTTATTTTATCTGCCAATTCAAATTTTTTTTCTTTTGCTAAAGACTTCATTTTTTTCTCTAATTCTT
>CAZOXE010000023.1:0-7794 GCA_964583835.1 uncultured Candidatus Saccharibacteria bacterium
AACAAGAGAGAATGTAGCTCAAGTTGAAGCGTTGAGAAAAGAAATCGCGCCACATTTAAAATTTTTAAAGAAACAGGTTGAAAAAATTGAAAAAAGTAAAGAATTAAAAGACTCATTAAAAGTTTTTTATAAAGAATACCTAAAGAGAGAAGAATTTTTTGTAAAGAATTACGGTCAAAAAATCGAGGATGAAATAAAGTCACCGAAGTCTGAATTAGAGAATATTGAAAAGGAGATCAAAGAAGCCCGTAGAATTCTTGAAAAGGCAGGAGAAGAGAATAAAGAAACAATTGAGATCGTCAAAATCGAAACTGAATTATGATAATTTGAAGATGAGATACTTGATCATGAGATGAGGATATGTATGATTGAAGGAGAAATGTCTGCAATCTCAAAAATGATTGAAAGACAGGCAAGGCAGTCAGAGGGTGAAAGTATTCCATATGAATCAGTTAAAAATTTTGTAGATTCTTTAAATGCTGAGATTGAAAAAATTGAATCTGAGACAGTATTGGAAAAGTTCATCACTTTTGTAAGAGAACTGAAAGTGAAGCTCGTAAACTTTATTTCAGACTCAGGAAAAAATAATAATAACTTATCACCCGATTTTCTAAAGGAAAAAGAGAGGTTAAATGTTGAAAAAGAAGAGATACAAAACAGAATCATTGAAATATCAGAACAAATTTCAAAACTTAGAGCAACGTTAAAAGGGCTTAAAGATGAGTTAGAAAAAGAAAAGGCAGGCAATATAAAATCCGAAAGAAAAATCTTTGATCTTATGACGAGACAAAATGAATTAAGTGTAGTTTTAAATAATCTAAAGAACGAGAAGGAAAAAGTCGATATTGCAAGAGAGGATTTTAAAAGAGAACTTACTGAAGCAGGGGTTTTGATAGGAAGGGATATTGTTGATTATGCTGATTTCCCTGTTGATAATCTTTTCGAACCAAGAGAAAAACAACTTGATAGAAGGAGAGAGCTAGAAAAAATGAAAATTAGGCTTGAAGAGACTGGTGGAACAGGGCAGGAAGAAATTTTAAAAGAGTTTCAAGATGTAAATGAGAGGGAGACATTTCTTGCAAATGAGATTATTGATTTAGAAAAATCAGCAACTTCTCTTGAGGCTTTAATCGACGAGCTTGATCAAAGGATTGATAATGAGTTTAGAGGTGGAATAGATAAAATAAATAAAGAATTCCAAAAGTTTTTTGAGCTTATGTTTGGTGGTGGGTCAGCTAAAATCGAAATAGTAAAACAAGAGAAAAGAAAAATTAAAACAGATACAGATGAAAGCGAGATGTCTGAAGAAAGGGTTGATGATGAAAAAATAGAAGAGGGTATTGATATTAGTGTAAATCTTCCAAGAAAAAAAATTAAATCCCTAATGATGCTTTCTGGTGGTGAACGAGCTCTCACATCGATTGCGCTTATTTTTGCAATGTCACAAGTAAACCCTCCGCCATTTATTATTCTTGATGAAACTGATGCTGCGCTTGACGAAGCTAATTCTAAAAAGTACGGAGATATGATTGAAAATCTTTCAAAAAAATCTCAATTAATTTTAATTACTCATAATAGAGAAACAATGTCTCGTGCAGGTATTCTTTATGGTGTGACAATGACCTCTGGAGGAATTTCAAAATTGCTTTCAATAAAATTTGACGAGGCAGTACAGGTAGCTAAATAGTTGACATAAGTCTAAACAAGTGTAATCTTCAACTAGAAAAAAGGAGGTTGAAATGATTATCAAAAAAGCCGTTGAAGCACTGTCAGTAAGGTTTGCAAGGGAAATTCCAGAAAAAATATTTGATTTATTGGCTAGTACAAGCGCTGATGGTGAAATTCCTTTCGGAATAAGAAGTTATCGCGATGAACAATACTATTTAAGAGTATTGCCACTATTTTCAATCGATGCATGGATTTTGTTCAGGACGCACCCAGATATTCTTACTATTGAAGTATGGGGGAGTGACAAGTGGCAAACAGGTGATCAAGTGTCGATAAATCATGAATTTGTCTCTGCATTTGAATTTATTCATGGGAGTTTCTATCGTCCACCAAATATTTGCATGCTCGATGGTAAGGGTTTCAAAAATGCATCTCAACCTATTTTAGAGTTGGTCCAACAACTTAGGACTATAATAGTCTTGACCCTCACGAAACTTCACCAAAAGAGCGCATGAGCGCCCTTTTTTTATTGTGATTTTTAAGGTATATTTCATTTACTGGGCGATTAGTTAAGTGGTATAACTACGGTCTCCAAAACCGTTGTCAGAAGTTCGATTCTTCTATCGCCCGCAGAATTTTTTGACTGCTTTTAGAAGTTTATTTTTTTCTGTTGTCTTTAACCAGAGAATACTTTTGTCTCTTTTAAACCATGTCATCTGTCTTTTGGAATATCTTCGTATTTCAGTAAATAATTTACTTATCATTTCACTCTTTGACAGTCGCCCTCGTAAATAACGGGAAATGAATCTATATTCAAGGCCTAAACTTTCCATTCTCTTCCACGATAACCCTCTCTTGTGTAAATTCTCAACCTCTCTAATCATTCCATTTTTTACTCGGGATAAGAGTCTTTTATAAATTTTTTTATCCAATTCGTTTTGGGATATTTTAACTCCTATTTTTAGAGCACTATATTCATTTGGTTTTTTTTCGTATAAATATTTTGATTTAGCAATTTCAATCGCGCGAATCACTCTAACGGGGTTTTTAACATCGATAGTTTTGTATTTTTTAGGATCAAGTTTTTTGAGCAATGATTGCAATTTTGCCAAAGTCATTTTGTTTAATTTCTCCCTGAGTTTATTATTGGGTGGGACATCAGATATTTCTACATCACCAATAAGTGAGTCAACATAAAATCCAGTACCACCAACAATTATTGGTAATCTTTCTTCTATTATTATCTTTGGTATTATTGCATCTACGTTCTCTTTAAAATCATAGGCTGAAAATACTTTTGTAGGAGAGACAACATCAAGCATATAATGTTTTATACCTTCCATCTCTCTTTTTGTGATTTTACCAGTGCCAATATCAAGATTTTTATAAACCTGCCTCGAGTCAGCTGAAATTATTTCCCCGTTTACTTTCTTTGCTAACCAAACGCCAAGACTGCTTTTACCGGAAGCTGTTGGTCCTACAATACATATTATTTTTTTGTGACTGCTTCCAGACATTTTTATTAATAATAAAATGCGAAGTTACCAACGCATTTAATAAATAGCTGTTATATCATACTTCATCTTCAAAACATCGTCTCTGGTCATATAGAATCTTGTTCTCGATGGTGCACAAGATCCGTACTGCCATCCTTTTATATAGTACTTCAGAAGAACGCTATTTCCTTCAATCTTTGAAACCTTTACCCTTCCTTCTCTTTTTATGATGACACTATCACCATTTTTGAAGAAGCTCCCCTGTGATCTGATACCATGCGGATTTGCTACTTTCACCCACGTGCAAACATTTACTCCTATAACTTCACCTTTTTTGATTTCGTCGGCTTGGATAGGTAGACAAAGAACAAAGATCAATCCAATTGCTTTTCTCATAAACGTCAATCCTCCAATCTATGATATTTATATCCTCTTTGAGCTGTTAGTCAAATTTGTGCCGGGAGAGAGAATCGAACTCTCATGAGTTTCCTCGCACGATTTTGAGTCGTGTGCGTCTACCAATTCCGCCATCCCGGCAGATTATAAACAGATTATCAAATTAAATAAAAAATGCTAGAATCCAATATATGTCACAATTTTTTGATAACTCAATTTTTACAGTTGATGTAGAAAAAATTAGTCCTAATCCTTTTCAACCAAGAAGGGAATTTGATGAAAATAGGTTAAAGGAGCTAAGCGAATCAATACGGCAATATGGTATTCTGCAGCCTCTTGTTGTAACGAGGAAAGAAGTTGAAACTCCTGAAGGTGGACTGAATGTAACTTATGAGATTATTTCTGGTGAAAGGCGATGGAGGGCAGCACAGCTTGCAGGACTATCTCAAGTCCCAGTAATTATCAGAGCTGATGCCAATGATGACAAAATTAAACTGGAGCTCGCCATAATTGAAAATCTTCAAAGGGAGGATTTGAACGTTGTTGAAAGAGCTAGAGCTTTTAAGAAACTGGCAGAAGATTTTAGTTTTACTCACAGACAGATTGCAGAGAGAATAAATAAGAGCAGAGAATATGTAGCAAATACTATTCGTATTTTAATGCTCCCAGATGAAATGCTTGATGCAGTTTCTCAAGGAAAAATTAGCGAAGGACACACAAGGCCGCTAATGATGCTTCATGATAGACCAGAACAACAAGTTACGGTTTTTAAGGAAATTTTACTTAGAAGACTCACTGTTAGAGATTCAGAAGCAATTGCAAGAAGGATTGCGTACGAAAAGGCAAGGAAGTTTGACAAAATGATCGATCCAGAACTCATTGAAATTGAAGAAAAGTTGTCACAAAAGTTTGGTACAAGAGTCCACATTGAAAAAAGACAGGTTGGAGGGAAATTAATGATTGATTTTTTCTCAGAAGCGGACCTGAGAACATTTTTAGAGATTTTAGATAAAAATAAAGATGGAGTTATTACAAAAGAAGAGGTAGATGAGACAAAAATTAATGAAGAAGTAGAGTCTGATATCCAGAACGAAAAATTCAACGCTGAAGCAAGTGATGACGAGTCATATTCTCTTAAGAATTTCTCACTTTAGTTACTTCTTCTTTGCTCGTTTTCTAGTCTTTTTTTCTTCTGCAAGAATCTCAAGCGCTCGGGGAAGTGAGATTGTATACACGTCATCTTTCTTTAAAGATCTGAAATCTCCATCGTGAACGATGTATGGACCAAATCGTCCTGCAGAGGCAGAAATTGTCTTACCAGTTTTTGGATGAGTCCCCAATTCACGTGGAAGCGAAAGCCATTTTGTTGCATCATTAATAGAAATGTTTTCAAGGTTTGTACCATCAGGAATTTTTGCCATTTTAGGCTTCGTCTTTCCTTTTACTCTTTCTCCGAGCTGAACATAAGGACCATACTTACCGACTTTTACATAAACATTTTCTCCACTTTCTGGGTGTGTTCCTATTGGTTCATCTGGTTTTATTTCTACTCCCTCGATTGTTAGCGCCCCATCACACTCTGGGTATCTAGAACATGATAAAAACTTACCATTCTTACCCAGTTTAATATTCATTTTGGCACCACATTTTGGACACTTAAATTTTTTATCAGCGTCACCGAGTGTTGTAAGCTTTTCAATGTCTTCTTTTGATTTTACATCTTTTGTAAATGGTTTATAGAAATCACTAAGTGTTTTTGTATAGTCTCTTTTCCCCTCTGCAATTTCATCAAGTTCATTTTCCATTTCAGCTGTAAAATCATCACTAATGTATCTTGCAAAATTACTTTCAAGGAATGTTGAAACAACATCTCCTGTGTCTGTAGGCGTTAGTCTTCTTTGGTCTCTTGTCACATAACCTCTGTCATCAAGAGTCTTTATTATTGAAGCATATGTGGAAGGCCTTCCGATTCCTCTTTTCTCTAATTCCTTGATTAATCCAGCTTCTGAATATCTTCCAGGTGGCTCTGTCATTTTCTTTTCCCCATCAATTGATATCAAATCTAGATTTTCTCCGACTTTAACCTCAGGGAGTTCTACATCATCGCCTCGTGCAGCAGGATCTACCTCAAGCCAGCCTATTTTTATGAGTCTGCTTCCATTAGCAAAAAATTCAGGAATTGAATCGTCAACTTTTACTGAAACTTTGGTTCTTAGTAGTTCTGCATCTTTCATTTGCGAAGCAACTGTTCTTTGCCAAATCAAATTGTAAAGTTTCTTTTCATCTGCGGTGTTTCCTGCAATTTTTTTGTTTATATGGGACGGTCTTATTGCCTCATGCGCTTCTTGAGCATTTTTTGATTTTGTCTTAAATATCCTTGCTTGAATACAATTCTCGCCATATTCCTTTTTTATAAGTTCAATAATTTGTCCTATTGCTTGTTTACTTAGATTTGTACTATCCGTCCTCATGTATGTTATGTGACCAGCTTCATAGAGTTTTTGTGCTATCGCCATTGTTCTTGATGGGCTAAATCCAAATCTTGTGCTTGCAGACTGCTGTAAAGTTGAAGTAATAAAAGGAGCACTTGGCGACCTTTTTGCTTTTGTTTCCTTAATGTCTGATACGGTCCACTTTCCACTGTGTGCCGTGTCTATTATTCTTTTTGATTCTTCTTCAGTAATTGGAGCTTCTTTACACTCCACTTTTAATTCTTTACTTTGCTTAGTTTTCGTTAATGCAGTAATAATCCAGAAAGGAGTACTTTTGAATTCTCTAATCTCTCTTTCGCGCTCCATCAATATTCTTAATGCAGGGGATTGTACTCGTCCTGCTGAAAGTCCATACCGAACTTTTTTCCAGATCAATCCTGAAAGATCATATCCAACCAATCTATCTAGAACCCTTCTTGCTTCCTGAGCCTTTCTTAGATTTTGGTCAATTTTTCTTGTGTTTTTTAAAGCGTCTTTTACAGCCTCCTCAGTAATTTCGTGATAGACCGCTCTCTTAATTTTATTTTTTTGATCCTTTAATATTTCAGATATATGCCATGCAATAGCTTCACCTTCGCGGTCGGGGTCGGTCGCAATAATTATTTCATCTGAATTCTCCGCAAGTTTCTTTATTTCAGATACAACTTTATCCTTTCCTTTTGAGATCTCATAATGGGGAATAAATCCTCCTTCAATGTCGAGTGCTTTTTTGTTTGATTTAGGTAAATCTCGAATATGTCCGACTGACGCTGTTACAGTAAAAGAATCATCCAAATATTTGGAGATAGTTTTTGCTTTTGCTGGTGACTCAACAATTAGTAATTTTTCGCTCATTTAAATTTATATTAACTGACATTATTACTATAAAGAAACTATTTTGCAAATATTAACTTTTTCTTATCATACCCATTTCTTCTTTAATTAGTCCTTTTATTTCAAGTAGTGAGAGTAGTGAATTGACCTCACTTGCTCCTAGATTTGTCCTACCAATAATATGGTCGCGAGAAACTGGACTATTCAATAAATCCAAAATCATTTTTTCTTCAATCGTTATCTCATCAGGTGTGGCAATCTTCTCACTATTTTTTATTCCAAGCGCTTCTAAAATATCCTTTGAAGAGGTGACTGGAGTAGCTCCGTTTTTAATTAAATAATGAGGACCCTCGCTTGTTTCAGAAAAAATTGATCCAGGAACCGTAAGAACATCACGATTGTATTCCATTGCAAGTCTCGCTGTAATCAATGTTCCAGATTTCATTTCTGCTTCAATGATCAAAGTGGCATGAGACATTCCTGCCATAATCCTGTTTCTTTTTGGGAAGGTCCAATTATTTGCAGGCGTATTTGGTTCAAATTCAGATAAAAGGCACCCACCTTTGAATAAAATTTCTTCGGCTAATCCTTTGTGAATGCTTGGATATAGTACTTTTCTATCAAGACCAGAACCGGGTACCGCGATTGTACGTATTCCGTTTTGTATTGCGCTTCTATGAGCAATAGAATCAATTCCGAGAGCAAGCCCTGATACAATTGCCACATTATGTCCTTTTAATCCTTCAATCAGCTTTTCACAAATAGATTTTCCGTAAGACGTATATTTTCTGGAGCCAACTATCGCTAAAAATTTAACTTCATCGCTTGGTAATTCTCCCTCAATGTGAATTTTTTTTGGTTTGTCTGGGATTTGTGTAAGAAGATAAGGGAAATCTTCTGGTTCTAGTATTTTCATTCTAAACATTGTA
>CAZOXE010000024.1:0-7613 GCA_964583835.1 uncultured Candidatus Saccharibacteria bacterium
TGTAAATTCGCAAACGTTGGTTGCTGGATCACCTCCAGTAATATCCCAAGAGATTTTTAATGTGGAATTTCTAGGAGCCACTAACACACCTCCGATTACTCCAACTCCAGCGCTTTCTTTACTCTTTGTATTCTCAATCCACAAATCTAACCCAAGATTTGGAATAGGAATTGCTGAACAGTGATTTATTAAATATAGACCACTAACTGACCGACTAAAATTTCCACCACTACACGACACTGTCACCGAAGGACAAGTCCCTGTGTTTGAAGAAAACATTGTTCGAGAGCCCCCATCTACCACTTCAACACTTGTCCCATCAGCGTCAGTTCCTGAACAATCTTTTGATGGTTTGACTACGCCACTAAACTTTACTCCACTCCAATCCATATCACCTATAACATCTGATCCCCAAGCAGATTCTGAAAAATTTGTTTCTGCGACATTTAAAGTAACACCATCAAGATTTATCCAACCATCCCAGCCACCGAGGTCGGTTTTTAAATTACCCGAACAACCATTGCTAAAAACCCCACAGGCTCTTGCCCAACCTGAAAGACTTCTCCCATTTAATTCCGGTTGGCACGACCCACTTGGACAACCAGACGTAATATTAAAATTTATCCAACCAACATTTGGAGACCACGCCCAACCTGTTCCAAGCCCTGCATTATCAAAATTCACGCCAAAATCAGTCGTTCCCGACAATTCAAGGCTATTCATCGCAATCCAACCAACATTTGGAGACCATGCCCAACCTGAAACATTGTGTGTTGCCCCAGCTTGCGCGATCTCATTACTCAATAAAGAAAAAGAAGCGACACAGACAAAAGATATTAAGACAAAAAGGAACAAACTTATTACGAGATTTCTAAAAAACATACATAAATTATAGCACTAAGTTTCTTCAACGATTAACTAAAAACGAAACACTGTGGAAAAGTTCGTGATTTGACATTTATTTTAGATCAATTATAATAGTATTATCAGTTAAGGGCTCGCCGAAAGGCGAGCCCAAAAAAATAAATATCATGTTCGACCTAAAAGTAATTCAATCAGTTTTGGCACAACTTGAAGAAGAAAGAGGAGTTCCAAAAGAAAAAGTTCTAGAAGCAATAGAGCTTGCTTTGGCTACGGCTTACAAAAAAGAATACGGAAAGAAAGGACAAATCGTCAAAGCAAAATTTGACTTCAAGACAGGTGATGTAGATTTTTCACAGGTAAAAATTGTTGTCGATGAATCAAAGGTTTATTTCCAAGAAGAAGGTGAAGACGCTCCAGAGCTTCCTGAGGGAGACGAAAGAGTAAGATTCAATCCAGAACAACACATCCTCTTACAAGATGCGAAAATGATTAAGGCAGACGCCAAATTAGATGAAGAAATCATCTTCCCTCTTGAATTAAAAGGTGATTACGGAAGAATTGCTGCTCAAACAGCAAAACAAGTCATTATCCAAAAGATCAGAGAGGCTGAAAAGACATCAGTATTTAAAGAATACGGAGAAAAAGAAGGTGAAATCGTAAGCGGAAGCGTTCAAAGAATCGAACGAGGAGCTATATATATAGACATGGGACGCGCAACAGCCCTTCTCCCATACGAAGAACAAATCCCAGGAGAGCATTTCAAACAAGGAGAAAGGATTAGAGCGTACTTATATAAGGTAGAAGAAACAACAAAAGGGGTATTTCTAAAAGTTTCAAGATCTCATCCTAGATTTCTAGTTGAATTATTTAAAACAGAAGTACCGGAACTTACAAATGGAGTCGTAGAGGTAAAAGCAGTCGCAAGAGAAGCAGGTTCAAGATCAAAAATTGCTGTTAATTCAAACGATGAAGATATTGATCCAGTAGGGTCACTTGTCGGCCAGCGAGGAGTTAGAGTCTCAACGGTTATGAGCGAGCTCGGTGGAGAAAAGATTGATGTTATTGAGTGGTCTGAAGATCCAAAGGTATTTATTCAAGAAGCCCTTTCACCTGCAAAAGTCCTAAAAATTGAAACGGTAGACGAAGAAAAGCATGCAACTGTTCATGTTACAGAAGATCAACAATCACTTGCTATTGGAAAAGGTGGCCAAAATGTACGCCTTGCTGCAAAACTCACAGGATGGAAGATTGATATAAGATCTATGGGAGGTGAAAATTTGGCTGGAGCAGATGGAGAAAAGACTGATGTCTCAGAAAAATCAAAAATTGAGGAACCGAAAGAGGAATTGATAAAAACAACAGAGGAACCGGCTACCGATTCAAAAGAATAAATATTATTTTTATTAAAATCTCAAAATAAAACCACCTTGTGTCGGGCGACACAAGGTGGTTTTAAGTTATTTTAAGTTAGACAAGAAACGCAACAATCAACAAAGCAACAATGTTTAGAATCTTAATCATTGGATTGATTGCGGGTCCAGCGGTATCCTTGTAAGGATCCCCAACAGTATCTCCTGTAACAGCCGCCTTGTGAGCGTCACTTCCCTTTCCTCCATAATTTCCCTCTTCAATATATTTCTTCGCATTATCCCAAGCGCCTCCTCCTGAAGTCATCGAGATTGCAACAAAGAGTCCGGTAATAATACTTCCAACAAGAAGTCCTCCAAGTGCAACTGGTCCAAGTAAGAACCCTACGGCAATCGGAACAAGAACAGGAATAAGAGCGGGCGCAATCATTTGTTTTAGAGCAGCACTTGTAACAATATCAACAGCTCGAGCATAATCTGGTTTTGCTGTGCCTTCCATGATTCCAGCAATCTCTCTAAATTGTCGCCTTACTTCTTCAACGACTTGTCCCGCCGCTTTTCCAACAGCTTCCATTGAAAGCGCTGCAAAATAATAAGGGAGGAGTCCTCCAATAAACAATCCGACAATTACTCTTGGATCACCAAGACTAAACGCAAGATCGCCAACTTCCTCGGTATAAGAAGCAAAGAGAACAAGTGCAGCAAGTCCAGCAGAACCGATCGCATAACCTTTGGTAACTGCTTTTGTAGTATTGCCAACAGCATCAAGAGGATCCGTTACATCCCTGACTTCGCTTGGAAGTGACGCCATTTCTGCAATTCCTCCTGCGTTATCTGTAATTGGTCCATATGAGTCTATTGCAACAATAATTCCCGCCATCGAAAGCATGGCCATAGCAGCAATCGCGATTCCATAAAGTCCGGCAAAATAATACGCTGACAAAATACCAAGAACAATAACAATTAAAGGAAGTGCTGTTGATTTCATTGAAACAGCGAGTCCTTGAATGATATTTGTTCCGTGACCTGAAACAGAAGCATCTGCTATAGATCGAACTGGTCTAAATTTTGTTGAGGTGTAATATTCGGTAATAACAACAATAAGAGCAGTAACAATCAATCCAACAAGGGTTGCTCCGAATAATTGATTTACAGAATATGGTAGATCGCCAACAATCCATTTTGTAATTGGATAAAACAAAATAGCGGAAATTATACCTGAAGCGATTAGGCCTTTATACAAAGCCCCCATTATATTTTTTGACGCACCTAGTTTTACGAACCATGTACCAATAATAGAAGCGATGATAGCCGCTCCACCAAGAGCGATTGGGTAAATTATTGCTGATTGAGCTCCATCAAAAAGTGAGAAACCAAGAATCATTACTGCAATCGTTGTTACTGCGTATGTTTCAAACAAGTCTGCTGCCATTCCAGCACAGTCTCCAACGTTATCTCCAACGTTATCAGCAATAACTCCGGGATTTCTCGGATCGTCCTCAGGAATTCCTGCTTCTACCTTTCCAACAAGGTCTGTTCCTACATCGGCAGCTTTAGTAAAGATTCCTCCTCCAAGTCTGGCAAAAACTGAGATCAAGCTAGCCCCAAAACCAAGACCAATAAGAGCGTTAATGTCTTTCGTTATTGCGTAAAAGCCGGCAACTCCAAGTAGCCCGAGTCCAACAACCAATAATCCAGTTACCGCCCCTCCTTTGAAAGCAAGTGACAAAGCACTACCAAGTCCCTCTCTAGCAGCTTCTGCTGTTCTGACATTAGTCCTAACAGACACGTTCATTCCGACATATCCAGCGATTGCAGAAAATAGAGCTCCAACAATAAACCCAAGAGCGGTCACGATACCCAAAGACAACCACAAAATAATAAACAAGATAGCCGCGATTACTCCAATCGTTCTGTATTGTCTGTTCAAATAAGCCTTAGCTCCCTCTTGAATTGCTTTAGCAATTTCCTGCATTTTTTCATTACCTGCAGGTTTTTTTAAAATCATCTTCGCAAGGAATAGTCCGTAGACTATAGCTACGACAGATGCCACAAGCGCAAATATCACAAACGGATTCATAATTTATTTAATTTTAAACATTATTAATAAAGGAAATTTATCCTTTTGAATAAAAGGATATTAGCACAATGTCCTAATATTTTGTAGCCCTTTAACTTGTTTAACTTTATTATTGTATTTTGTATAATGTACGTGTTACTAGTTAACCTGAAACAATATGAGTAACAAATTCTTATATATTCTATCTCTTGTTTTTGCATTATCTCTTTTATCAAGTCCTGTGCAAGCAGAAAATAATGACACAGACCCACTTTACCAAATAAAGAGAGAGCAGGTCAGACAAGAGATACAAGAAAGGAAAATTGAACTTCAAGAAGAATTTGGTGCAAAGAGAGCCGAAATTCAACAAAGAATCGAAGAAAAAAGACAGGAGTTGGAGAAAAATCGGGCAGAAGTGCAGGCAAAAATTGAAGAAAAAAAACAAGTAGTTATTGGAAATATTACTGATAATATTTACGAAAGATTACTAGGTTTTATAGAGAGACTTTCCGCACTGAACGAAAAGATTGAGGAGAGGATCGCTAGACTTGAAGATAATGGAGTAGACACAACTCTAGCAAAAGAAAAATTAGTATTAGCTAAATTGACAGTTGATACTGCTCTGGAAGACGTTAACGATATTAAAGACATAACAGATGAAGAGTTGAAGGATTTGACTTCTCCTTCTGAAATAAAGGCTTTAATAGAGACAGCTAAAGAAAGTGTAAAATTAGCAAAGAATTCAATCGTTGAAGTAATCAAAGAGCTAAAATCAAGCATTGAGTTAAGAACCGGATCACAAGATTCTGACGATGACTCTGATGACAGTGATGATGATTCTGATGATGATAGTAATGACGACTCTGATGACAGTGATGATGATTCAAACGATGATAGTAATGACGACTCTGATGACAGTGATGACGACTCTGATGACATTGATGATGATTCTGATGATGATAGTAATGACGACTCTGACGACGATAGTAATAATTCATAATAAATATGAACGAAGATCAAATAAACCAAGTACCACAAAGTGAGATGCCAAAAGAAAGTCAAATAGGACCGGTAATTGCTACCGTCATAATTATTTTGATTCTACTTATTGGTGGTCTTTATTTTTGGGGTGAACAATTAAAAAAAGAGTCTATTAAAGAAAATTCTCAGATTCAGATTGAAGCAGGTGAGGTTTCAAATTTGGAAAATGAAGTAAACAGCCTTGAAGTTGATAGTTTTGAACAAGAAATCAATAATATTGAAACAGAGTTTGAGAATCTTTAAGAAAAACAAATAAAAAACTCCTCGCTTGACGAGGGGTTTTTTATTTGTAATATAAAGACCTGTTGGGGATAATCCTGAAAGCCGGCGCGGTCGACGAGAGGGTGTGAAAGACATCGTAAAACCCAGACACATTGCTAAGGTCACAACCCAAACCGTACAATCGGTACCGAAGCATGTGGTATTCACTGTCATCGCAGACAATTGAATGCGGTAGGGATTATCAAGACATTCCAGTCGCCAAGTCGACTGGATTTTTATTTGCGTATTTCTTGTAATTTATGATACTTTAGACTCTATGTATAAACTTTTAAATAAAAAAGATTTACCAAATTCAGAGATAGAACTGGAAGTGGAAGTCGCATGGAGTGAAATTAATAAAGATTTTGAGAAGGAACTTGATGAATATACAAAGGAAGTAGAACTACCGGGTTTTCGCAAAGGAAAAGCGCCAAGAGATATGGTCAGACAGAAAATCGGTGAAATGAAGATACTACAAGACGCTTCATCAAATTCTATCTATAGAATCTATCCTCAAATTGTTGACTCAGAAAAAATTGAGAAAATAATTGCCGACCCAATTGTTTCAATAACAAAAATAGCCTTTGGTAACCCACTTGTCTTTAAATTAAGAATTCCAGTCGAGCCAGAAATTAAGCTTCCGGACTACAAAAATATTGCGAAAGAAATTAACCCAAAAAAGGAAAAAGTTGAAATTATAGACAAAGATGTAGAAGCCGAATTGGAAAATATTAAAAAAATACATGCCGAGCGAACAAAGACAAAGGCAGATGACATAAAATTTGATGATGCTTTTGTAAAACAATTTGGCGATTTCAAAAATGTTGATGATTTTAAAAAAAAAGTCCGTGATCTTTTGAAAAATGAAAAGGAAAATCGAGCAAGTCAGAAAGCGAGAATTGAGATTATTGAAAAAATAATTAATGAAAGCAAGTTTGATGTACCCCAAGCTTTGATCGAAAGAGAATTACAAATGATGCTTTATCGATTTGAACATGAAATTGCCGCAGCCGGAATGAAGCTAGATGACTACCTAAAACAAATCAATAAAAAGTTTGAGGATGTTTTAAAAGAATGGAAACCAGAAGCAGAGAAAAGATCAAAGATGCATCTCATTCTTAGAGAAATTGCTAAAAAAGAAAAAATAACTCCTGACGAAGAAAAGATAAATCATGAAGTCGAGCATATAAAAGAGAGCCATAAGGATATTGATCCGGTAAAAGCTAAATCATATTTTGAAGGGATTTATACAAACGAAAAAGTGTTCGAGTTTTTGGAAAATATTAAATAATAAAAAACGACGCCTGTTTGCGTCGAATTACTAATTATTTCTCACCAAGACCACTTTGCAGTGACCGCAACCGAAACTATTGCCATCTGTCCGAGCGAGTAACCCTTCTTTTTCAAGTTGAGGACTAGTTCTTTTGCAGACAGGACAATGAAGAGAGTTTTCCTGGATAGCAATATTTCTAGCATCACGAAAATGTAACGACATCCTTGCAACAAAATCTGGACTGCTATAAGTAATGTTTTTATCACTCACTATTATTTCCTCCTGCTTTTAGCAGACTATACCAAAAACTTACTGACTGCAACAATTGATGCGGTTTCTGCGCGAAGCACCTGTTTTCCAAGAGAATAAATCTGAACACTATATTTTTTGAACAATTCTTTGTCCTTCTCTCCCCAACCGCCTTCAGGACCAATCAAAATACCGGTTGTCTCTTGAATAGAAGTTTTTGATGGCTCAAAAACTTCTGTAGCTAAATCAAAAACGATAAAATTTAAATTTTTAAAACTCTCAAAGATATTCTCAATTTTCATTGGCTCAAATAATTCTGGCACTGTCCCCCGGCCTGATTGTTCACTTGCTTCTTGCAAGATTTTTGCCCCCCTTTCTATATTTATGTTTGTTTTTTCACACCTTTCTGAAATTACTGGCACAAAGTAATTCACCCCGAGTTCTGTTCCTTTTTCCAGGACCCATTCAAATTTATCCTTCTTAATCATTGAAGCAAAAA
>CAZOXE010000025.1:0-7048 GCA_964583835.1 uncultured Candidatus Saccharibacteria bacterium
AAATTCAAACAGCATCACAGTTTCATATTCCACTTCAGCAACCTCTGGCAACGCCTGAATCTTCTTTTGAAGATCGAGAATATCTTGTTCAGGAGCGTCAGTCGCAAAATAGACATTCACATCAACTTTTTCTTTAATAGCATTCAAAACAGAATCTAGAAGAGCGCTTGAAAACAGGACGGATCCAATCACAAACAGAGTAATCACCATCACCGTCACGGATGATAGCGATACGAAGCCATTCCTCCAAAAATTGGTGAATCCCGTTCTTGATATTCTTTTTATATTTGTCCAAAACATAATTTATTTTTACAAAATATATTTACCTTCAGGATCATCTCTAATAATTCGGCCATTTTCCATTGTAATCACCCTATCTCCCAGAGCATCTATAACCCCTTTGTTGTGAGTAGCAAGAAGTACAGTAGTGCCAAGATCATTAATTCTCTTTAGAATCTGGATAATATCTCTTGTGTTCAGCGGGTCGAGATTTCCTGTAGGCTCATCAGCAATAATAAGATCTGGCTGATTTACTATCGCTCTTGCAATTGCAACTCTTTGACGCTCTCCTCCCGAAAGTTCTTTTGGAAAGTTCCACATTTTATGAGCAAGATCAACCAACTCAAGCACATGGGGAACGTCGGCCTCAATTTCCTCATCAGTCTTTCCAACTGCCTCCATGGCAAAAGCAACATTTTCATATGCAGTTTTATCTGGGAGAAGTCTGAAGTCTTGAAAAACTGTACCAATATTTTGTCTGTATTTTGTGATTTCGTTTTTATTCAATCCGTGAACATCGATCGATTTAAATAAAACCTGACCCTCGCTAGGCTTGTCTTCTGCAAGAAGCATTCTTAATAGTGTTGATTTCCCTGCACCAGAGTGTCCGACAATAGAAATAAATTCCTTAGGTTCTACCCTAAAATCTATTTCCATAAGGCCAACAGTATTATCGGGGTAGATCTTTGATACTTTGTCGAAATAAATCATATTTAGCTTCAATTAGTACCCTTAATTGTAGCACAAATTTTAATTCAACAAATCCAAACCGAATAATCTAAGTAAGAAATAAAAAAACCGCTTGGCGAACCTAGCGGTGTGTGAGTGGATTTGAACCACTCAAGGAGATTCTGAACTCTCCGGTGAGAAGTTCGATTCAAGTCCGATATACTTGACGGCAAACCTCCGGTTTTGAATTTCATAGATCACCACTGGTTGGAGACCTGTCTCTTGTGGACGAATAACATCAGTGTAAACAATGTCAATAATCCAGATAAAACCGATGAAAAGGATTATCGCCAACGCAATCATTGGTTTATTCACTTCCAGCCTTTCATTTTCCCTCGGCTAATCCCAAGAATCTAGCACACATTATAGCATAATATATTGCTATCTGTCAACTACTAACCCTCCTATTTAGAGATCTTTTTCAGCATCTATAAAATCCTGTATTTCACCATTCAGGACTGCATCGACGTTTGAAGTTTCAAAATCTGTTCTATGATCTTTAACCATTTTATATGGATGAAGAACATAAGATCTGATTTGGTTTCCCCATTCGATATCTGTCGTGGCTGCGACTTGCATTCCTTTTTCTTCTTTTTTTCTTCTCTCCTCCTCTCTTCTAAAAAGTTTTGCTTGCAAAATATTCATTGCAAGTTCTTTATTTTGAGCCTGTGATCTTTCTGAATCAATATGAACAGAAATTTTTGTTGGAATATGTACGATTCTCACAGCAGTCTCTCTCTTATTTACATTTTGTCCTCCCGGTCCACTCGATCGTGTGAATTCTATTTTTAAATCGTCTGGATTTATTTCTATCTCCTTTACTTTTTCGAATTTTGGAATCACCTCAACAAGCGAAAAAGAAGTGTGTCTTTGAGATTTTGCATTAAACGGAGAAATACGAACAAGACGATGAACACCTGTTTCGTTCTTTAACACTCCATAAGCATTTTTACCTTTTATTTCAACAGTAATATTCCTATAACCGCCGTGATCATTTTCATTTTGGTGAATTATTTCATAGCCCCAACCCCTTAACTCGGCATATTTAAAATACATTTTCAAAAGCATCGCAGAGAAATCCTCAGCATCGTCTCCCCCTGCACCTGAAAGAAGAGTGAGAACTGCATTACCTGCATCATATTTCCCCTTTCCTTCTTTTTTTAGTTTTAATTCTTGGAGCTCTTTAATTTTGAGTTGTGCTCTGTCTTTATCATCCCAAAAATGAGCATCAGCCATTTCAGCTTCAATTTGGTTTATTTTTTCGTCCAAGGTCTGCGTCATAAAAAGCATTATAGCAGAATTTAACTTGATATATTACGGCCTATTACCTTTGTTTATTCAAATATTATTTGAAAATTATACATCCCCATAGCACACAATCCATTCAATACTGCCCCTGCCTCTTGCGGAACAACATCAATATTTGTCTCACCTGACGGAGGTAAATTTTTCCTATAGTCCATACTTGGTATAACAAGCGCAGAAGAACAATCAAAAGTGCTATTTGTTTCGATCCTTACCACAGTTGGTAAACCAGCTTTTGCAACAGTTGTCCTTGGAGAATAACCCCCTTTTGCATTTATGACAATTATTTGTTTGCCGTCAACAACACTCACGTTACCATTTTCACTCGAGTCTGAATCGTCTTTGCTAAAATTTTGCCCTGATATTAAAATCAACCCTCCTATCAGAATGGCGACTATAATTATATATATCGGGGCGTTTTTCATAATATTTTTATTAATTTGTGTGCATTAAAAATTAAAAACTGGTGGAATGATACCAATAGAAACTAGTGCATTAAATAAGTTATAAACACCAAAAAATATCACAACAAGACCAGAGGTTTTGAAAAATACTCCTGACTGTGCTTTCTTATGGATACCGAGTGAACCAAAACTCAAAATCAGAAGGACTGGTAAAGTGCCGAGAGCAAAAACAAACATCATTAATGCTCCGGTCAAGAAATCTCCTGTCGTCAAAGTATAAATTTGCATTGACTGAGTAAAGCCACAAGGTAAAAAGAACGTTGCAATTCCCAACAAAAACGGAGTAAGAGTGTGATTTATATTTTTTATACCATGCACATGTTTACCAATAAAACTTGGAATCGTTGGCTGAATTCTCTTTGTCCAATGAAATACATCGAGGAGATTAATACCAAGGATTAAAAGTATGATTGCAATAATAAGATTAAGAATAAATGTTCCTGTAGAGCCAAACTGAAAAACAGCGCCAAGTGCTCCAATAGCTCCTCCAAGGATAAAAAAGGAAATTAATCTCCCAACATGAAATAAAATCTGTGGCCGTACCTTGTCGTTTTCTTTCGCAAAACTTGCCGACACTGATAGTACTAAACCGCCCACGACTGCCATGCAAGTAGAGAGTGACGCAACGATACCAACTATAAATGCGGTGCTGTAGCTTACATCAGAAGCATTTATTAAATTAACTATTCCCAGTTTCTGTAAAGATACAAATAAAACAATAAAAAGAATTGCAAACGGGGTTGCCCAATAAAACTGATTCCAATTTATATCTTCCTTACACTTATCAATAGATAAAGTATATCCGTGTGTTTTTAGAATCTCATTTAAATATGAAATAATTTCATCTTGGCTCTTATCTCCAAAATTTCCGACAAAACTCACACTAGAGTTATTAAGCGAAGCTTTAACTTGAGATACCTCACTCAAATTATTAAGTTTATCTTCAATGAGATGAATGCAGGATTTACAATGTATACCGTTTACATGATACTTATATGTTTTCATAAAATTAAATTCTTTTTATTCTAAGTCTGAGCGAATTTAGAACGACCGACACACTTGAAAATGCCATTGCGAATCCTGCAAATATAGGACTTAGTAACCATCCGAAGATTGGATAAAATAGACCTCCGGCAAGTGGAATACCAATGATATTATAAAAGAAAGCCCAAAAAAGGTTCTGCTTAATTCCCCGCATTGTAAATTTTGACAATCTGATTGCTTTTACAAGTTTAGAGATATCGCCATGTAAAAGTGTTATGCCAGCAGTTTCAATAGCCACGTCGGTGCCCGTCCCCATCGCGATACCTACATCTGCTTGAGCTAGAGCTGGAGCATCATTTATTCCATCTCCAGCCATTACGACTACATGTCCCTTATCTTGTAAATCTTTGATTTTATTCAATTTATCATCAGGTAGGACCTCCGAGATTACTTCGTCTATACCAACTTTTTTTGCAATAGCAATTGCTGTGTTCTTATGATCACCAGTAAGCATTACTGTCTTTATGCCAAGTCTATGAAGACTTCTAACAGCATCTACTGCTTCTGGTTTGATTGCATCAGCAACAATAAATATTCCTAAGACGTCTTTTTCTGTTGCAAGAATAATTGGAGTATTTCCATTTTTTGTTTCAGCTTCTATCTTACCTGAGTCAAAAGGTAATCCTAGATCAGAGACAAGCTTTATATTTCCGGCAAAATACTCCTTGCCATCAATGGTCGCTTTTAAGCCCTTACCTTTAATTATTTCGAAATCTGATGTCGGAACGAATGCAATATTCTTAACCTTTGAATAATTAAGAACCGCTTTTGCGATTGGGTGTTCAGATTTACTTTCAAGCGAAGATAAGATAGAGATTATTTTCTCATCAGAAAGATTTGATGTGTTCTGTATTGAAATTAATTCTGGTTTTCCTTTTGTTATTGTTCCAGTCTTATCAACGACCACAGTATCGACCTTGTGTAATTTTTCTAATGTTGCGGCGTCCTTTATCAGAATACCTTCCTGAGCACCTTTACCGACACCAACAATGATTGCAGTCGGCGTAGCTAGACCCAATGCACAAGGACAAGCAATCACGAGAATACTTACAAACGAAGTTAGTCCGTACGACAGCGCCAAGGAAAAACCTAACGAGGAGGTCGAAAACAACAGCCAAATTCCGAGAGTTAGAAATGATAAAACTAATACGATAGGGACAAATACGGCAGAAATCTTATCAGCGAGAGCTTGTATCGGGGCACGACTTCCTTGTGCGTCTTCAACCATCTTGATTATATGGGCTAGCAAAGTTTCTTTCCCTATTTTTGTAGCCTTAAAAACAAACGCACCGTCTGTATTTAAAGTTCCTGCAACGACACTATCATTTGTTTTCTTCTCAACCGGCATTGGTTCCCCACTAATCATTGATTCATCAACAAATGACGCACCCTCAGTGATTATTCCATCTACTGGAATTCTTACACCTGGTTTTATTACAACATAACTGCCATGAACGACACGTTCAATGGAGACCTCTTTTTCTTTACCGCCCTCAATAATTATCGCCGTTTTTGCTTGAAGATTTAATAATTTTTCTATTGCATCTCCTGTCTTTATTTTTGCTCTTGCTTCAAGATATTTTCCAAGAGTTATAAAAGCAATAACAATGATTGTCACATCAAAATATGTATTATTAATGTCTACATATTGTTCTATCAGACCACCAAACGCGACGAGTATAAAGCTGTAAACATAAGCAGTTAATGTACCTATACCAATCAATGTATCCATGTTTGCTTTTCCATGTCGTAGAAAACGGTAAAAACCATACAAATAAGGTTTGCCAATTACAAAAAGCATGTGTGTCGCCATAATTAAAAGAAGGGTATCAAAAAATTTCTCCAAGACTTCTATTGGCACACTAATTAGATTTAGTTGGGCTAAAATATCCCAACCCATTATAAAAATACTTATGAATGCAAGCGGGATGGCCGACATGACTTTTAGTTTCATTTCTCTGACCTCCTTTAATTTTTCTTCCTTTGATTGATTTATACCTAGATGCTTGGCGTGCTCTTCTGGAGACATCCCCATCTCCTCTGCTGTAAGACTCCCAGTTTCGTTAGGTAATAAAGAATAGCCAAGAGGCTCAATATGCTTTGAAAAAATTTGTGGTCCTGTTTTTTCTTTGTCAAAAGAGATTTTTGCCTTATCAGTCGCATAATTCACCTCGGCAGTTTGCACGCCGTCTATTTTCTTTAAAGTTTTTTCAATGACTGACGAACATGACGCACAATGCATCCCTTTAATATTGTATGTCTCAGTATGCATCTTATTTTCTTTTTAGTTTATAAACTTTTAAAAGCTCCTTTCTTGCTTTTTCAGTCTTTCCTGATCTCACTTGATCTAAAATACACCCACCAAGATGGTTTTCTAGTAATAAATCCTCTATATTTGATAAACCTTGTTTTACAGCAGAGGTTTGGGTAATTATGTCTATGCAATAAATATTTTTCTTGACCATTTCTTGAAGACCCCTTACTTGTCCCTCAATAATCTTAAGTCTACGAATAATTTTATTTTTATTTTTATCGCTCATGGATAACGATATACTATACCCCCTAGGGGGTATAGTCAAGTTAACTAATGTGGAAAAGTGATCAATTAAAAAATGCCCCGACACGCCTTGGCGTTGTCGGGGCGAGAGGCGTTGCACCTCTCAGAGTCGGAACTCCGTCAATCTGATATCTACGGGTTTTTTCAGCCGCATGTGTTCACTTCAGCCGACCTTGGGAGGTTAGACTTCACATGCGTATGCCTACTTTCCTACACCAGAGATTGCTCTGACGGTCGGGTATCTAATCCGAACTTCCATACTCTAAAAGACATACTACAGATCTATCAACTTTCGTCAAACCTTGGAGCCCACGATCGGACTTGAACCGATAACCTACGGTTTACGATACCGTTGCTCTACCAATTGAGCCACGTGGGCAACCTAGAGCCAATGGCCGGGATTGAACCGGCGACCCCGTCCTTACCATGGACGTGCTCTACCATCTGAGCTACATTGGCTTACCAAGATATTATTATATATATTTATTTTTCTCAATTATTATTTAACACCTTTCTCAACTAAATCTGGATACCCTCCATCAAGACAATACGAGTTCTTATAACCCATTTTTTGCAAAATTTCACAAGCATTTGATGCACGAACACCATGAACACAGCAAGTTATTATTTTTTTTTCCTTTGTCTGAAATCTCTTTTTCAATAGTTTCAT
>CAZOXE010000026.1:0-6846 GCA_964583835.1 uncultured Candidatus Saccharibacteria bacterium
GATGGTTCGCCATCCCCAACATCTGGAAGAAAGACGGACAACCGAAAATCGGGGCAACCTACAGCGAATGCGTGCAGAAGGTGCTCAACCTTATCGACACCGACAGGAACGGTAAGTTCTACAACTACCGTGACGGCGAGGTCGACGAGAAGCATCTTCGTCAGTTTGTGAAGACCAAGAACGCCTTCGAGGAACTTTCGGAAGCCCAGGGTAACCCGGACATTCTGATCGTTGCTGGACAGTTCGGCATCCGTCATCGTGGTCGCTCGGTTCGTCGGGCACGTGAGGTCTTCACTTTAAACGAGTTCGGCCTCGGAGTATTCGCTATTGGTATCATGATCCTGACCCATCGGGAACGGCTCATGAACTACGACGACTTGTGGATTGACTGCTCTGGCGACGAATGGTCTCCAGACGGTGATGGCGAGTTCTCGGAGTCGCCCGACTTCAACTTCGACGACGGCGAGGTCGAGTTCGGCGCTAACGATGTCGGCTATGCCTACGACCGCTATGGCTCTGCCTCTGGGTTCTTCCCGCAGGCACCGTAGGTGCAGTGATCCTCGTTCCTTGATTCCTTGAGTCTCTTGAAAATTTGACTCTTGATTCGCCGAAAGGCAAAAAGCCGTTCACATCTGAAACATGGTGTGGGCGGCTTTCTTCTTTAATTAATTTTGATAATTTTGTTTTCTAATACTATTTTTCCTCTAAAACAAGAAATAAGTTCTCGCTTTTCAATATCACTACCATTTTTTAAAATAAATTTTGCATAATTCTTAATATCAACATTTTCTACTTTAGTCTCTTCTTTTTTACCTAACAAAATAGCTTGGAACTTTTTAAATCTTGTTAATTCATCTTTAATCTTTTCCTTAATACTAATTTCGTCAATATTAATATTTTCTATTAAATCCTCAAATTGTTTAATCAAATCACTTTCATTTATATAGCCACATTTGCAACTCTTATCTCGTACTCGTGTACATCCGTAGTAGATGTGTCTATTCACTGATCCGTCTTTCAACTTTTTAAACTTCTCGTCAGCACAGACACCAGATCCACAAAGTCCACATATCATCATTTTAGTGAAAGCAAACTCCTTTGGTTCTTGTTTTCTCAAGACTTGGCTTTTCGTCTGTGCTTGAACCATATCAAAAAGGTTCTTAGTAATTATTGGTTGGTGTTTGCCAGTGTAAAAATTTCCGCTCATTCATGCAGTGATCGCACTTGCCCTTATCGTAAACGGCTACTTTTTGTCTTTCAAGGTTAGTCCGTTTTTATTGGAGCGTGAAAAAGAAGGTTGTTCAGGAGAGCTTTTGCCGGCTTCATGGCAAAAGAAAATCATGACAAGTCTCATTATCTCAGACATCGGCTGGTGGGGAGGATTGCTTCTCTTAGTTGTGTATCTTGTAAACAGATAACAAGTATTTATGATAGAAAAACTTCCAAAAAATAAAAATGAGATGTCGAAAGATGAGTTTGAGAGACTTCTTACTTTTAGACTGTTTGATGTCAGTCAAGACGATCTGAAATCGCTAAAAAAGACATTTGTTTTTTCAGTAACACCAAGTTATGAAATCTGTATTTCTGGGAAATCACATGAGTCGATGTCTAGAGAATATGGTGTGGATCTGGACAAGACTCTTGCAGAGGGTTACATTGAAAAATGGAAGAAATCCGGTCTGAACGTTGATTTCAAAGCCAATTATCAGCCGGTAAAAGGATTTGGAGGAACAGAAAGAGAAGAAGGAGCCTTTCATGATGCTATAAGAAATAAAATTAAAGAATTTATTGAAGGATAATTTAAGTTATTAACAAGATGAATATAAAAATATTAATAATAGCCGTAGTTATTTTGTTACTAATAATTGTTCCTTGGATTATTTCTGGATCGGGTGATAATAAGCAAGTTATAAATGAAAATATAGATAAAAAAATGATAGCAACAATACAAACAAATAAAGGAGAGATAAAAATTGAGTTTTTTGCTGATAATGCTCCAAACACTGTAAATAATTTTATTAAACTCGCTAATGAAGGGTTTTATGATGGAGTTAAATTTCACAGAGTCATAGCAGGTTTTATGATTCAGTCAGGAGATCCACTGACAAAAGACGATTCAAAAATGGATTTCTGGGGTACAGGAGGACCTGGATATAAATTTGCAGATGAAATTCATGTAAATAACAAAAATATTGAAGGCACAATCTCTATGGCAAACGCAGGACCAAATACGAACGGAAGTCAGTTTTTCATCAACACCGCAAATAATAATTTTTTAGATTTAAAACACACTGTTTTTGGAAAAGTAATTGGAGGTATGGATGTGGTGAAAGTAATTGAGAATGTCCCAACTGGTGAAAACGATAGACCTATTGAAGCCGTCTTTATTGAAGGTATTAAAATTGAGGGATAGAAAAATTATTCCTTCCTTGTCCATAATTGGTATTGACGAATTTATATAATATTGTAGTATACGGATAGATAAAGAAAGCAGTAAGGCTTTCTAAAAGAAAGAAAGGAAGTGCCTTGTGAATCGTCCAATTCGAAATGAATCCAGCGTAAAATCGTTCAATGAAGTTGCTCTACAGAAGATTATTCGGGATAAACAAAAATTCAATGCAGCATTTGTTTCATATAGGACAGTTGGAAATTTTGAAGACGGTATTATAAATGTTGGAAAAGAAGGTTTGAAAATTGTAGTTGCTAACGGAGCTCCAGGTCCTGCTGGGCTCGTTTTGGCAGGTATTGATGCATTGTGCAAATTTGATCGTGGTCAAATGCAACAATATATTAGGGATTCTGAAGAGGAAGCCACTCAAAAGCTTTCCATGGCACAAGGAAAGATTACAATTGAGGAAACGTTTGATGTGCTTGTCTTCTATCTGGGACTTACTGGTTTCGAAGAGGCATTGAAGACAGTCGGGGGCCTAAAAATTACATTTCCCAGTCTAGCAATTGTTGGGGTCACTTGTGACTGTGATCTAAGTAAGAAGAGGGTTCAGGTTGCGAAGCTCGTGGAGTCGGATGTAATCAACTATTTTGTGGTTGATTCAGGTTGTGGTGGCTATGGTGCGATGAGTCAAATCGTCCACGAGCTCATACGAATTTGGCCCCAGAGAGTTTCTCTTCAAGCTTGATTTGTGCCTATTTTCCACTTTGTTGTGAAGACAACAAAGTGGTTTTTTTTTATTGATAATAAATCTCAATTAATTGTCGGCTCTGGATTATTTGAATTCTTTGTGCTTTAATTTTGACTTACGAATGGAAATAAGAAATATCGCGATAATTGCACACGTTGATCATGGTAAGACAACACTAACTGATAAGATTCTACAGCAAACAGGGATGTCAGATGGAACAGTCTCAATGGATTCAAACGCGCTCGAACAAGAGCGCGGTATTACTATTTATGCAAAAAATACATCGGTATATTACAAAGGCACAAAAATAAACATCCTTGATACTCCTGGGCACGCAGACTTTGGATCGGAAGTCGAAAGAGTTCTTCGTTCTGTAGACAGCGTGCTACTTGTAGTTGATGCGGCAGAAGGTCCAATGCCTCAGACAAAATTTGTTTTGAAAAAGTCTCTTGAGCTTGGTATAAAACCAATTCTAGTTTTGAATAAAATTGATAAGCCTACGGCAGATGTAAAAAAAGCTCAAGAAGAAGTCTATGAATTATTTTTTGAGTTAGGCGCGCACGATGAACAATTAAATTTTGAGACCGTTTATGCAATCGGTCGTGATGGAGTGGCTAAATTAAAAATGGAGGATGAAGCAAAAGATCTGACACCAATCTTGGATTTGATAATTAAAAAAATTCCACCAGCTTCGAATGACAGTCTTCTTTCAGGTCCTTTGCAAGCTCAAGTATTCAACTTGGCCTATGATAATTTTCTTGGACGTATGGGTATCTGTAGAATTTATGCTGGAAAAATTAAAAATGGGCAGACGATTATTGCAAAGGATTCAAGTGGAAAAACTCACACTGGTAAAATAACAAAGCTATTTACGTTTGAAGGTTTTAATAAAAAAGCAGTTGATGAGGCCTTTAGTGGAGACATCGTCATGATTGCAGGTCTTCCAGAAATATACATAGGAGAAACTATAGTTGATAATCCTCTTACAGAAACACTTCAAGATATACATATTGATGAACCAACGCTTTCATTGAAAATGGTGGTTAATGATTCACCGTTTGTTGGGCGGGCAGGTAAACTTGTAAACTCTAGACAAATAAAAGAAAGGTTAGAGAAAGAGCTTGAAGTCAACGTTGGTCTCCAAGTTGATTTTGGAAACGGATCTGAATTTAAAATTCTTGGAAGAGGTGAGTTGCATCTTGCGATACTTCTAGAACATATGAGAAGAGAAGGTTTTGAAATGGCAGTCTCACAACCAGAGACAATTACAAAAACTATTGATGGGGTTAAATACGAGCCATTTGAAGAGGTGACGATTTTTGTTCCCGATGAATATGTTGGAGTAATAATGGAAAAGATGGGGAATAGGAAAGGTTCGATGATTGATATGCAAAAAATCCACGGACAAACTCATCTTGTATTTCATATACCAACAAGAGGGCTCGTCGGTTATCAGAGTGAATTTGTGAATGATACAAAAGGAGAGGGAATTCTTACAACCGCATTTTATAAATACGAACCATTTGCTGGTCCAATCATAAAGACAAAATATGGATCTATGATTTCAATGGAAAATGGAAAATCACTGGCCTTTGCGCTCGGAGGTCTACAAGAACGTGGGGTGTTGTATATTGGCCCTGGTGTTGATGTATATGAGGGTATGATCGTTGGCTACACCTCAAAGGGAGATGATATGACAGTCAATCCTACAAAGGGTAAACAACTGACTAATATGAGAGCTTCTGGTTCTGACGGCACAACTTATCTCACACCGCCTTTTGAACTTACTTTGGAAAGGGCGCTTGGTTTGATGCAGGAAGATGAGTATCTAGAGATTACACCAAAGGATGTTCGTTTACGAAAAAAGCATCTAACTGAAAACGGTAGAAAGAGAGCAGAAAGACAAAGTAGAGCATAGTTTTTACTAACGATCGTACATTGATTGTCACTTGACAAAAGCGCAATTTCAATTAATATCATAACCAGAACAACGAAAGGAGAAGGTAATGCCAGGAATAGTCAGACCACCAAAGTTCAAAGGAAAAGGCGATCAAACGAGCGCAAGTCAGCGACTGAGGAATAGGATAAAGGAGCTTGAGAGGAGGCTTGCGATCGAAGTGGATGAAGTCGCAGATATCATCAAAGACAAACGAGAGCTCCAAAAGTGTGTCGAAACTTTGGATGAAGATCTTCGCCAAGTTCGAAATTCAAGACAGCAGTTGCTTGACGAGACCAAAAGACTCAAGGACGAAATTAGCGAAATGACTAAAAAAAGAGAGCGTGTCAAGGAAGCGTTTCTCTTGCTTGCTGAAAATTATCAAGTTCAATAGTCAATCAATCTCACCCCCATCAATATACAGATGGGGTTTTTATTTACGCGTCTGCGAGTATAATCTTGTAATGGTTCAAAAGGCAATTTTACACTTAGACGGCGATGCTTTTTTTGTTGGAGTTGAGGTTGCAAAGAATCCAAAACTGAAAGGACTACCAGCCGTTACTGGTGAGGAACGCGGAATCGCTTCAGCTCTCTCCTATGAAGCAAAAGCACTCGGTATCACAAGAGGAATGCCTATTTTCCAGATAAAAAGAAAGTTTCCACAAGTTGTAGTATTGCCTGGTGATTATGCATCTTATATTAGATACTCTGAAAAAATGTTTGATATTGTGCGTAGATACGCTGACGATGTTGAAGAGTACAGTATTGATGAGTGTTTTGCTGATTTAACAGGTCTAGATAAGCCATTGAAGATGAGTTATATAGAGATCGCAAAAAAAATAAAGGAAGAAGTGTTTAGTGAATTAAAAATTACTGTCTCAGTCGGTATTGCGCCAACAAAGGTTCTCGCAAAAGTTGCATCGAAATGGCAAAAACCAAATGGTCTCACACAAATAAAATTAGAGGACAAAGAAAAGTTTCTTAAAGAAGTGTCTATTGAAAAGATCTGGGGTATTGGACCAAAGACATCGGAATTTTTGAAACAAAAAAGAATAAATAACGCACTAGATTTTATAGAAAAGGACGTTTCGTGGATAAAAAATAATTTATCAAAGCCTTATGAAGTAATATGGCGCGAATTAAACGGAGAAAGTGTTGTCCCGATTGATCCATTACCAAAAACAAAATACTCTTCTATTCAAAAGACGAGAACATTTAATCCTGCAACTAATGATAAGGTTTTTTTAATGTCTGAACTTTCAAAACATATTGAGGACGCCTGTCTTAAGGCGAGACATTATAGATTGTTTACAAAAAAAGTAACCATATTTTTAAAAACAAAGGATTTTAAGTATCACAAACTTTCTCTTGATCTTCTTTCGCTTTCCAACACTCCCGAAGCTATTATTTCAATGATGGGTAAGAGCATGGATAAGCTTCATAAAAAAGGAATCTTGTACCGTACGACCGGTGTGATATTGGAAAACTTGATTTCAAAATCAGACGTACAAAGTGATTTATTTGGTAAAGATGAAAAAGTAAAAAAATTTGAATTGATTTATGAACAGATAGATTCTCTTGAAGAAAAGTTTGGAAAAAGAGCAGTTTATCTTGCCTCGAGCCACAAGTCTCTTAAACGAAAAAAAATTGGCACTGATTCAGAAGACCTTGATAGGGATTTGTTGTTTTTATAAAATTTGACTTACTTTTTCTAAGTGTTAGTTTAGTACGAGAAAACAACCGAAAGGATTGGATGAATAATGTGGATCT
>CAZOXE010000027.1:0-6223 GCA_964583835.1 uncultured Candidatus Saccharibacteria bacterium
GAAATCTCACGTAAGTGGGCCTACGGTAAACTCAGTGACAAGGCTGAAGTCGTAACAAGGCACGGGTAGCGGAAGCTGCTCGTGGATTATTTAAAAAAATCGCGTTACTTGAAAGAAAGTAACTTAGCGTCGATTTTATGCATCTCGATCGAGTGCGTAAAAGTTTGTTGAAACTTAAAATCAACAAAAATGTTCAACACTTTTTGTAACTTATGTTATAGAAAATTGAGCGCGAACGGAACAAAACAGAGAATACTTGGAAAAATCACCAATACTTTTGGTGATTTTTTCTTTTTAACAATTGTGACGACAAATCCCTTGTCTTATTTTTAAAAAGTGGTAGTTTTTCATAAGATGATAAGGAGGTGTTATGGCCATATTTGGTAATCGTAGGGCAGTGTTCATGCAGAAAATTGGTTTGGTGAATATGTTTGGTATTTTTCCAAACAGCCTCTCAGGAAAGGTGTGCAAATTTTGTTCAGGAGCAAAATTTGTTCTTGGTTCTGCAATTATCTTTCTTGGATGTTGGGGGGCCGTAAAAGGTCTTATGAATTTCATTTTTAAATAAGGGTGAGAACACCCTTTTTTTCTTGTATAAAGATAGGTTTTTTGGTAATGTTTTAGCTATCTTTTTTGCGCATAGTCAAAGGTGTAAATATGGTTTATATTGACAATATGCGCGTGTAGCTCAGGTGGTTAGAGCGCGTCACTGATAATGACGAGGTCCCAGGTTCGAGTCCTGGCATGCGCACAAAAATACTGAGCCGGCTCGGAACGAGTCGGTGATTATATTTTTGAGCGAATGATAGGACGAGAAAGACGGAGGCCGCGAAGCCAGTCGCGAAGCGACTGCGGGCCGAGTCAGGGTCGGAAGTACTTAGTAGAATTCGAACGAAGTGAAGAATTATACTAAGTAACTTGTGACCGAGCCGCATGCGCACAAAAATACTGAGCCGGCTCGGAACGAGTCGGTGATTATATTTTTGAGCGAATGTTTAGGAAAAGGGTGAAAAACATGATGGTTGATATCTTTCTTGCTTATTTTATTTATTAGAGTTAGTCTTTTCTCCAGCTCATATTAGGTGTTCTTTAAACAAAGGGAGGTTGGTATGTTCGGGAATATTGTTCTTCTGTTTGGTTTTTTCTGTTTTTTGCTCGCGATTCCAGTCATCATGCACTTACCTGATCTGTCTGAGTCAATCTTCAAGCTTAAGGTTTGGCGTGCTTCTGTTTTTGCAAAAGAACATCACGAGAACGGTGATGTTTCTGATTGGCACTGGCAAGAACACCGCGACGATCTTGTCTTCTGGTATAACTGGGCAAGACATCATCCAAACGATGTTGAGAATAAGTATCATGAACTGATGATTCTCAACAACGAGGGTGAGGCTGTCGATATTGTCACGCCGGAAAACTTTTGGAATCACGCAGTTCATCTTGGTATTCTCAAAATCAAGACGAATATCGCGACTCATCAGTTTGTTGGTGGAGTAGAACCTATGTGTCAGATTTAACTTGCGCGCGTGCGCAAGTTTTTATATTCACAAAAAAATGAAAATATTACAAAGTTTGTTATGATATTAGTATATGGAAAATCTGAAGAAGTTCTCGATATATTTAGCTATTCTGGTTCTTGTATTTATTATCGGAGGCCAGTACATCTTCAGTGCATCTTCACTATACACTGATCCAAATCTAGAACTCTATTTAAAAGGTGATGGTAACGTTACTGATAGTTCCGGAAATGGTCACACTGTAACTTTTATAGGTGATACTGCCTATGGTACTGGTAAATACGGCCAGGCGTTTAGCTTTAATAGTTCTGAGGGAACTGAAGATTATTTATCTATTCAAACCCCACACTCTTTTCCTCTTGGCTCGGACGCAAGAACTATATCGTTATGGTATTATCCTACAACGACAGGGTATGACGCGGTTCTCGGGTATGGAGACACAACCGCTATGGATGATTTTTATTTGTTTAGGAACTCTGCCGAACATATTAAATCAAATAAATTATCTCTAAGTTTGTGGGGGGGGGCAGAGCCTCCGGGTGACCCTCTGACAAGCGATACTGCAATCACTGCGAATAATTGGTATCACATTGTAATCACTTACGATTCCTCAAATGCTTATATGTATATCAATGGTGTAGAAGAGGATAGTAACACTGGCTTAACATACAACACCTCCGATACCGATTTAAATATTGGAAAACTTTACAATTATGATGAACATTTTACCGACGGCCTCCTAGACGAAGTCATGATCTTCTCCCGCGCTCTCTCAGCAAGTGAAGTAGCAGAACTTTATGCATCAGATCCTAACACCGGAGGCTCCTCATCGGTAGGAGACAGTGCTCAAATAAGAGATGCATCATGTGCTGTATCTGACACAGAAATAGCGGTAGGCGATCAAACCACTTTCAATATTGAAACAACTCTAAGGAAAGGAAAAAACACAGATGACGATGAACAAGTAATATACCAATGGTTTGGTATTGATGGAGATAGTAAATCAGAAACTATCACCTTCAACGAAGAAGGTGACTACAAAGTCAGCGCTTCTCTCAAATACGATGGAGATAAATACACCGTCTTCTGTCCTTCTGTTATTGTCTCAAAACAAACACAGCAACAAGAAGAACAACCAGAAGAAACACCATCTAAACCAACCTTCTCTAGAGATCTAGAACTAAATATGGAAGGAGATGATGTTCTACTTCTTCAAAAACTCCTTAACTCAATAGGCTATACAATCGCTACCGAAGGACCAGGTTCACCAAACAATGAGACAACCTTCTTTGGACCATTAACTCAAAATGCTCTGATTAAATTCCAAAAAGACTACGATATCTACCCACCACTTGGATACTTTGGGCCTATCACTAGAGCTGTGATGAGAGATTTGGGGCGGATAGAGTAAAAACACGATATAATAAGATTAATGAGTAAAATAAGGAACTATAAAGCCTTAGCAAAGTCTGTCTTACGTGATGATCTTTTAAAGATTATAGATAAAGGACTGGAAAAAATTGATACAAAATTAGTCATCCAAGAAAACCTATCTCTAAATGGAGATAAACTAAAAGTTAGGGATTTAGAAATCAATCTAAAAAATATAAAGAAAATATATCTGGGAGGTGTTGGTAAATGTTCTTTACAAGCTTGTCAATCTATAATACAGATTCTCGGAAACAGAATAGAAGAAACGATTGTCATTGATCCGACTTGTGAGAAGTCGTTCAAAGAAGAAAAATTTAAATGTTATAAGGGTCATCATCCATTTCCAACTGAAGAAAATATTGTTGCAACAAAAGACCTAATACGGATGCTGGAAGGAGCTGAGGAAAACGACCTGGTTCTTCTCGTTGTTTCAGGAGGGGGATCAGTTATTTTATGTCAACCAAATAATTTTACTTGTCTTGACGAGGTTGAAATCATTAAATCTTTATTTAATAAAGGAGCAACTATTCAAGAGTTAAATACAGTGAGAAAACATTTATCCTTAGCTCGAGGAGGATTTTTGGCAAAGTATTCTTATCCAGCTAAAGTTGTTTCAATGATTTTTTCTGATGTTCCAGGTAATGATATTTCTTATGTGGCTTCAGGGCCGACAGTTCTTGATAAGACAACTGTTTTTGATGCAAAAAAAGTTTTTGACAGGTTTTTGTTGAAAGATGACTGCGATTTTAATCTAGATGATTTGATAGAAACACCAAAAGAGGAGAAATATTTTGAGAAAGTCAGTAATGTTGTTGTTGCATCAAACTCAATTGCACTTAACGCAATGAAACTTGAAGCAGAGAGAATTGGATACAATCCAAAAATTTGCTCAGACTGTTTAGCTGGAGAGGCCAGAAGAATAGGAGAGTCGTTGATAAAACAGATAGAGGAGGGTAAAAGTGGTGAAGTGTTGCTTTATGGGGGAGAAACAACTGTTCTTGTTAATAATAGAAAGGGTAAAGGGGGCAGAAATATGGAAGTTTCGCTTTCGGGTTTGAGATTTGTTGAGTCAGAAAACATAATTATGGCATCAATCGCTTCAGATGGAAGAGATAATACTGACTACGCCGGGGCTATTTGTGATATGATCACAAAAAATAAGGCAAAGTTGCTGGGGCTAGATCCTATTAAATATCTTGATGAAAATGATTCATTGGAATTTTTTCACAAGACTGGAGATTATATTGAAACAGGTTCAACCGGTTCAAATGTTTCCGATTTTCTCGTTGCAATAAAGAGTTGGTAAGTGTATTACTCCTGTGTTAAAATATTTCTATGAAAAATAGAAAAAGTTCTTTAATTATTTGGTTTGATGATCTTGGAATCGAGGATGTTCCACTTGTTGGCGGTAAAAATGCTGCTCTTGGAGAAATGGTGTCTAATTTAGGGAAAAGAGGGGTTTCTGTACCAAACGGATTTGCTGTTACATCACTTGCCTACAATCAATTCTTAGATAAAACCGGTTTAAGAGATCGAATTGAAAAAATAATAAAGACAATCGATACTCATAATGTGACAGATTTAATGGTGAAAGGGGAATCAATTAGACAGCTTATTTTACACGAAGAACTCCCTGATGATCTTAAGAAAGAAATAAGCGAAGCCTATAAAAAGATGGAAAAATTGTATGGAGCAAGTGTGGATACCGCGGTCAGGTCATCAGCCACAGCAGAAGATTTACCGGGAGCATCTTTTGCTGGGCAACAGGAGACATATCTAAATATTTCAGAAGAGGAAAATATAATTTTAGCTGTAAAAAAATGCTTCGCTTCTCTTTTTACAAACCGTGCAATATCTTATCGTGTCGATAAAGGGTTTTCTCATTTCGATGTTGCCTTATCTGTTGGTGTGCAAAAAATGGTCAGAAGCGGTCTTGCTTCAAGCGGTGTAGCTTTTTCAATAGATACAGAGACGGGGTTTGATAAGGTTGTTGTAATAAACAGCGCCTATGGTCTTGGAGAGATGGTTGTTCAAGGTAAAGTGACGCCCGATGAATTTACGGTTTTTAAGCCAACTCTAAAAGATGGTTATAAGGCTATTCTTGCCCGTGATCTTGGAGCAAAAGAAGTAAAAATGATTTATGGGACAGGAGATAAAGTGACAGAAATAGTAGAGACAACCAAGGAAGAGAGAGAAAGATTTAGTCTGTCAGACGATGAAGTCTTGAAAATATCAAAATGGGTTGCTGAAATTGAAGATTATTTTTCTAAAAAACACGGACGCTATCAACCTATGGACACTGAATGGGCAAAAGATGGGGAGACCGGAGAATTGTTTATAGTACAAGCAAGACCAGAAACCGTTCATGCAACAGCAGATAAAAATATTTACAGGGAATATAAGTTAAAAGAAGTTGGAAAAGAGCTTGCAAGAGGCACGGCAGTAGGTTCAAAAATTGCAGTAGGAAAAGTGAGAGTTATAAAAGATGTCGCAAATATAGGTGATTTTAAAAAGGGAGAAGTTTTAGTAACAGAAATTACCGATCCTGATTGGGAGCCGATAATGAAAATTGCTTCTGCGATAGTTACCGATAAGGGGGGAAGAACCAGTCACGCAGCTATTGTTTCAAGAGAGCTTGGAATAACTTGTATAGTAGGTACATTAAATTCAACAGAGGTACTTAAAACTGGAGATACTGTTACGGTGGATTCTTCATCAGGAAAGGTTGGAATAATTTATAAGGGAGAGGTGCCGTATGAAGTTATAGAGCATAGACTTGATATTATTCCAGAGACAAAAACAAAAATGATGGTAAACATCGGTTCTCCAGAGGAAGCATTTTCAAAATATTATCTTCCAGCAAAAGGCGTTGGTCTTGGAAGGCTTGAATTTATTATTAACTCGCACATTCAAATTCATCCTAATGCATTGATTGATTTTGCAAAAATAAAAACAAGTGATGATCCTCTAAAGAGAAAGATTGCAGATAAAATAGAATCACTTACTTTGGGTTATGAAAATAAAGCTGATTATTATGTCGATGAGCTTGCCGAGGGAATAGCCAAAATTGGAGCAGCATTCTGGCCAAATCCAGTTATAATCAGATTTTCAGATTTTAAAACAAATGAATATAGAGCACTGATTGGAGGGGAACTTTATGAACCAAAAGAAGAAAATCCAATGATTGGTTGGCGTGGTGCAAGTCGTTATTATCATAAAGATTTTAAAACTGCTTTCGGTCTTGAGGTTGAAGCAATGAAGAGAGTGAGAGATGAGAT
>CAZOXE010000028.1:0-6054 GCA_964583835.1 uncultured Candidatus Saccharibacteria bacterium
ATATGGACTTACGAAAGGCAGACAATGGCAACACTGAGAGTTGATCGATATATGGGAAACAGAGAATCTGAATTACTAAAGCATGCTGCTGATGAGACGGAAAGGATTGCACGTGAAGCGGTCTACAGACTTACCAGACCGATGGGTGGAATATCTGCCGATCTACTGTGGAACTTCGTACATCACAATAGAAGCAGGGCAGTAGAAGTAATTCATCATGCTCTCAAAAAAGAAGTAACAGAATCATGTCTTAAGAGGTTCTTTAAGAAGTACGTAAAACCAAATCTTTAAACACGCTATGCGTGTTTTTTTATGACCACCCATCCATCTTTATTGGTAGGAGATAGTGGTTTCTCTTGATAGTATAGTGTCGGACAATATACCTTTTAAGACGTTATATACTATGAACATACTCCCCTCACTCAAATAAAAATTAGATATTTAGTCTTATAGCTGTTGCGTATAAACTAACAAGTAAATCCCAAATAAATTTAAGTATATTCAGTACTATTCCCCATACTGCATTAAATATTGAAACAAAAAAATTCCAAACGTAACCAAGATTTTCCCACACAAGTCCTTCATTTAAAACCTCTCTAATATTCAATCCAAAAGCGCTAAGTATTATTATGCCTATGATTACTATTATTATTACTTGAAAGAAGCCTTTATTGTTTTCCATATCATTATAATCATTATAAATATAACATTGATTGTTCAAATAGCGGTAAATATGACTGTGGGTCAAGATAAGCGTCAGGATCAGCGGCTGGTGTATATGTACCACCGCAACGAGTGTTAGGATTGACTTCATTAAATGGAACAATTTTAACTCCTTGAGTAGCATATAATCCAAGATGTAGATGCGGTCCAGTGCTGTAGCCAGTATTGCCAGTAAATCCGATTGAGTCACCTTTTGATACCACTTGACCTTCTGATACATTTATGGCGGATAAGTGAGCATAAAGTGATGACAAACCATTATCATGTTTAATTAAAACCCACTTACCCCAAGAGTAACACCCTGGGACAGAGTCAGTGTTTCCCGTTTTCCAGATTGTTCCTTGTCTTACTGCCAACACTTTGGTGCCAATCGGTGTTCCAAAGTCTACACCAGGATGAAATGGCCTACCCCCATAAACAGACGGATTTTTTTGCGAAAATAATGTAGTCCCAAATAATTGTGTAATTTTTATATTATCAAGTGGCCAAGAAAGGACCCGACTTCCCTCTTCAGGGAAAGAATTTGGATCAATGTAAATTTGTAACTGAGATTCAAAATTTAATAATTCTTGCTCAAAAATTTCTCTCTGTCTAACTTTTTCTTCTAAAAGTTTTCTATAATTTTCCTCTTGGTTCTTTGTAACTGCGAGTAATTTGTCTTTTTCTTGTTTTGTGCTCAATATAACTTGCCTTTGGCCAGAAAGATCTTTTTTATATTCCTCAAGTTCAATCTTAGTTCCCTCTTTTTCACTTTTTGTCTCAAGAAGTTGATATTTAAGATCTTGAAGTGTAACTAATTCCTTCTTCAATGAATTTTGTAATTTTTCAAGGTTCTCGACATCATTCCATGCGTCAGACAAGTTATTATTATTCAAGAAAATCTCGATGAATGAATTTGTTTCTTCTTTTACCATTCCTCTGATAGCGTTTGCTAGGACCAATTTATTCTCCTCGATTTGTTCGGATTTATTATTTATTTCAATATTAAGCATTTCAATTGTTAGCTCTGCTGCATCAATTTGATTTTCGGTCCTATATAGACTTGTTTCAACTTTTGACTTAGATGTATCTAATACTTGTATGGCAGTTTGCAGAGTCTGCTTTTGTTGACTAACTTCTAAAACTTTTTTTTCTTGTTCTGCAATTTCTTTGTTTAAGGTTTCTATTGCTTCTCTGTGTTCATCAATCTTTTCTTCAAGTTCATCTATTTTTGAAGCATAAACTGATGTAAATGAAGAAAGAATAGTAATAATAAAAGTAATCAGAGTAAAGGCGCTTAGAAATTTTTTAAAATTAAAGCTTTTCATCATTCAGTTTTGTAATGGCAATATCTATTCTCTTTAAAGATTCATCTTTTTGTCTAATATAGAGAAGCTCAAATGGATCTGGTGATTTTGATAGACCAGACAGAGCAACTCTCAACGGCCACAAAACTTCTCCCTTTCCTTCTTTTTCAACATAATTCCATAGTACGTTTTTTGCATCATCAACGCTTTTTATTGTTCCGGCTTTTTCAATCAATGCACGAACATCCAAAAGCCTTCTTTTTGTATTTTCTTTTGATTTATCTTTTTTCCAAAAAAGAAGTTCCGTGTCATATTCAGGTGTTCTGTCTAAGGTTAGCTCTGATTCAATTAAGTTTTTTAATTCAGATATAGTATGGAGTCTTTCAAGAATGATTGGTATGCACCTTATAATTAATTCTTCATAAATTGTAGGATATTGTTCTTTTACTATTTTAACTAGTTTCTCTAGTGGAATTTTTTTTAAATACTCTCGATTGTACCAATTAAGTTTTTCAATATTAAATACTGCCCCACCCTTTTGAATTCTTTTTAAATCAAATTCTTTGATTAGCTCGTCTAGAGAAAATATCTCTTTATCTCCACCTGGATTCCAACCAAGGAGCGCCAAAAAATTTACCATAGCCTCACTAAAGTAACCTGCTGTCTTGTATTCTGACATATCAGTAGCTCCATGCCTTTTTGACAATTTAGACCTATCTGGGGCTAAAATAAGCGGTAAATGGGCATATTTTGGCCTTGGAGCGCCTAAAGCTTCCTGTATCAGTATCTGGCGAGGGGTATTAGAAATATGGTCTTCCCCCCTAATTATGTGGGTTACACCTGATTCAAAATCATCAACAACAACAGCAAAATGGTACAAAGGCTCGTTAACAGATTTGGCAACGACGAAGTCACCGAGATCGGTAGTATCAAATTTTATTTTGCCTCTAATTTCATCATAAAATACTATTTCTTTATTCGGATTTTTAAATCTGATGACCGACGATCTTTGTCCCTCTTCCTTTGGCTCTTCTTTTGATTCATAAATTTTTCCTGATGCTAGTAGTCTATTAAGGTGTAAACGGTAAAGTTCACCACGTTCAGATTGACGCATAAATTCCGACCATTCAATTCCAAGCCATTTGAGTCCTTCAATAATACTTGTTTCAAATTCTTTTTTACTTCTCTCCTTATCTGTATCTTCAATTCTCAAAATAAAAGTACCGTTATGTTTTTTAGCAAACAAATAATTAAATAATGCAGTCCGTGCTGTACCTATATGCAAATTACCTGTTGGCGAAGGTGCAATTCTTACTATTACTTTTTCCTTTTTAAAAAAATTAAACAACATTATTTTTCATGAGTTAGAGCTATATCAATAGTTACCTCTGCAATCTTTCGTGCGGCGTCTAGTCTAGAAAAATTCTTTGCCGCTGTTTTCATTTTTTGAATCATCTCTGGGTTACTCATTATTTTATTGATTTCAGCAAGTAATATTTCTGTTGTGAGATTGTCTTCTTCTATCGCTGAAGCAGCGCCAGTTCGCGCATAGTTGTAAGCATTTTTTCTTTGATGATCTCCGTTAGAATTTCTAATTGGAATAATTATGCTCGGTAGTCCCCACGCTGCAATTTCAAAGATTGTCGATCCGCCTCTTGAAATCACAAGATCAGATGCGCCCGCTGACATTCTCATTGCCAGTGTATCTAAATATCCAAAGACTTTATATCTTTCCTTATTGTCATTTTCATATAGAACAACATCAGCAGTACCTTTTGCTTCTTCAAGATTTTTTTGACCAACTTGATGAATGATTTGGTATTTTTCAACCAATTGAGGTAGTGCGTCGAGTACTGAGTCGTTTATTGCCCTTGCGCCTTGCGATCCTCCTAGAATTAAGATAACCGGAACATTTTTTGAAAGATTTAAGTATTCATGTGCACCTTCTTTTACGAGCATCGCAATCTCTTTTCTAGTTGGGTTTCCTGTCCATGCGGTTTTCTCTTTTGGGAAATATGAGGCGGCTTCTGCGTATGAAAGAGCAATATTTTTTGCAAATTTTCCTGCCCATTCATTTACTTTACCTGGAACACTGTCAGATTCATGAATGACAACAGGAATAGATAGAATCTTTGATGCCCATAAAACTGGAAAACTTGCGTAGCCACCTTTTCCAACGACTACATCAGGGAAGATTGAATAAACAGTCCATAATGCTTTTATAAGCCCTACTGCTGTTTTGAAGAAATCAAAAAAATTAAGGATTGAAAAATATCTCCTCCACTTCCCTGCTGGTACAAATTTATATTGAATATTGTTATCAAAAAGTAGTTTTTTGTTGTAAGGACTATCCGATAAGTAAAAAATAGTTGGAGACAATAGTTTCCTTTCAGCAGAAATATTTTGAATTTCTTGTGCGATGGCGATTAAAGGATAAAAATGTCCCCCAGTTCCCCCACCAGTTAATACTATTTTCATGATTTAGAAGTATGTTTAGAAATATTCATTATTATCCCTACTGCAAATAATGTACTGAATAACGCTGTGCCTCCTTGGCTCACAAACAAAAGAGGAAGCCCAGAAAGAGGGATAATACCAATCATGGCTGCAATGTTCATAAATGATTGGAATATTATTAGTATAACAATTCCCGTGGCGAGCAGTCTACCAAAATAATCATCCGTCTTTGAGGCAATTCGTAAACCTTGGACTGCAAAATTTGTAAACAATAGAACAAGTATAACCGATCCTACAAAGCCAAATTCTTCACTGAAGACTGCAAATATAGAATCTCCCATTGGCTCAGGTAAAAAATTAAATTTTTGAACGCTCTGTCCTAGTCCTCTACCAAATATTTCTCCGGATCCAATCGCAATAAGAGATTGTTGGATTTGATAGCTTGAACCAAGCGGATCAGATGAAGGGTTTAGGAATGTTTGAATCCTTTCTTGAATATATGGCTGTGATGATACCCACATTGATATGATAATTGCACCTATTACTCCAAGAATTACAATATCCCTAATCCTTCCACCGCCTACTATCAAAACGCCAAGTGATGCAATAGAAATAACTACAAAGGTGCTTGTGTTTGGTTCATTAAGAAGTATAAAACCAACGATACCTAATACTATTAACAATGGCAGTAGACCATAACTAAATTTATGAATATTCTGCCTTACACCTGAATACCACGCTGATAAATAAATTAGAGTTCCAATTTTTAAGAACTCAGATGGCTGAAAGGTCATAAAACCAAGGTCAATCCATCTTTTCGCTCCTCCATGTTCAAAACCAATACCTGGAATAAAGACAAAGGTTGTTAAAACTAAAGAAGATATAAAGATAAAAAAAGCATGTTTTCTCCAGAAATGAAAGTCTATTTTTGATGCAAACCACGCCACGATTGTCCCGCCAACAAGTCCGAGGACGATTTGATTGAAGACGACAGACTTAAATAAATCTGATTCTCTCGCAAGGATTCCAAGGGATGCAGAGTAAAACGCAAAAATTCCTAATAAGACCAACAGTATTACGGAAATCAAAAAAGGACGATCAATAGTTCTTCTCATTTTTAAAATAATAGCACAACTATCGATTTATTATTGAATTGACATATTGTGTATACATGTTATTCTTTGATTTAGAAGGAGGTGCGTGTGAGATTTAAGATTCTATCAAGTATTAAAATTTACTCAGGAAATACAACAGTTGAACATTCAAGAGAAACTCATTTCTGTGCAGACTACGAGAGCAGGGCAAAAGAAATTAGGAAAGGTGTGGTTGAAAATCTAGAAGCAAATTGTGGTGGAATGAGCTACGCTATTGAATCAAGATTATTTAGACAGTTGCCCGATTTTACGTGGGAGAAAGCTGATGACGATATAACAATAAAAAGCGAACCCTGACCCCACAGGGTTTTTTATTTGACATATTTAATTTCTATGATATATGTATTAATGGAGACTGACATTTTGTCAGTCAAAAAATGAGAGGTGTCTGAATGAGTGCGAAAAAAGAGCACGTCTGGTCTGCTATGATGGTG
>CAZOXE010000029.1:0-5845 GCA_964583835.1 uncultured Candidatus Saccharibacteria bacterium
GGTCTTATTGCAACAGATGGTTGCTTATACAACGATAGAAGACATATAAGTTTTGTATCTCAAGATCGTGTTTTGGTTAATAATTTTAAGAAAATTCTCGGCTTAAAAACGAAGATAGGTGCAAAGTTTTCAGGAAAAAGTTTCAGAAGGACACCTCATATACAATTTGGAGATGTTATATTTTTTCGATTTTTAGAGGGTATAGGAATTAAGCCAGCGAAATCTTTAACGATACGTAAGGTAAAAATACCAAAGAAATTATTTTTTGATTTTATAAGAGGTTGTTTTGATGGGGATGGGTCAACTTATTCATACTGGGATAAAAGATGGAAATCAAGTTTCATGTTTTATACTAGTCTTGCTTCGGGGAGTTTAGTTTTTTTGAAGTGGATTCAGAAAGAGATTAGTAAGACTCTTTCAATAAATGGTCATATAACTTCGCAAAAAGGTAAGAGTATTTATCAATTAAAATATGCAAAGGCTGACTCGATTATTTTGTTAAAGAGAATTTATTACCCAAAAGTTAAAAGTTATCTTAAAAGAAAAAGATTGAAAATAGATAAAGCTTTAGCTATAGTGGGGGAAAGAATTTGATTGCACGGGTGTTGAAACTTAGTAGACAAGCACGCTTGAGGTGCGTGTGCCGTAAGGCGTGGAGGTGCAAGTCCTCTCCCGTGCACAAAAATCAAAAAAATGAAAGTATTAAAATTTGATGAAAAATTAAAAAATTTGATTTTGTCAGGTCAGAAGACTTCAACATGGAGGCTTTTTGATGATAAGGACATCAAGAAGGATGACGAGTTAGAATTTGTCGTAAAACAGACAAGTAAAATGTTTGCAAAGGCTGTAGTTGTTAGTGTTAGAGAGAAAAAATTAATTGAAATTGATGAGACAGACTATAAAGGTCACGAAAAGTTTAAAGATAAAGAAGAGATGATAAATAGCTACAAAAAATATTACAAAAATAAACCCGTTGATTCAAATTCTATTGTAAAAATAATTGATTTTGAGCTTAAACAGTAAGGTTGACTTTTAATAATCAAAGAGTAATCTCGTGTTTAGAGGTAAAGAGGCAATGACGTCATCTGATCCTTCAAAACAGAAGAAACAGAAAGGGAAGAAAATGAGCACAAGAGTAATCCTACCTGTAATGAAACCCGGTCATGTAAAAGGTCTCGCGGGAGCGCTGACTAATTGCATACCAATTGATGAAATGCTCGGAGCTGTAGCACAAGCATGGATTGATGAACCATCCGTTCTCTCGAGAGCGATGAAAGAAACACTTTCGTATGAGAATTACTTGCGATTAGTTGGTATACCATCGAAAGAAGAAATCGCAGAAAGATGGAAGAAGTTCTATGAACTTCTCGGGATAAGAATAAACATACTTCCTGATCATATTCCAAATAGAATTCCTAACTTTAGCGAAGTTGTGGTGGTGCATCGAACCGTACAAAGTGCAAGCTTTTTGATGACACTGTTCATCAAAGCAAACGATCGTTTGAAAATGAAAATAATGAAATCGCTCGGTCGTGCACAGTCTGATGCGGGGATTGGTTACTCGATGGGAGAGTTTTCAGAAATCGGGGAAATTGTTCCTTACGAAGTCTATGAATCTTTCGAAAAAGGGGCGCCTTTCTATGTCGCTTTGGTTGAAAATTATGGTCACGAAAAGATAAGGTCGTTTGGTGTTGAGCAGAAAAAGAAAGGAACCGAAGAGTTTGTATCTTATCCACATCCTGACTCGAACAATTCATTAAGTTTTGTTGAAGCGTTACTCCTTTGGTTTTACTGGGTTCAGTATATGGACACAAGAACGTTCGCAAACACACATCATCCAGATTTCCTAAAAAGGAGCTTTATGTGTTGCGCCTCAACGGTTGGTTCGAGAGATCCTGAAAAGAAGTATTTAATAAACCATCCGATTTTCGGCTTCACATTTCATGATGATATGGTCGCTCTAAAACTTGGTAGTGATTCAAATACTATTGAGGTTACTCCTCGAAAGATTCTCTACACTCTGTCAGAAGAAGGTAGAAAAGTAGCCTGACCCAAGTTCTTTAAACAATTTCAAAGCGCCAAGTAGGCGCTTTTTTAATTCTTTTTGGGAGTGATTTTAGTTGATGTTGTTTCTATTTGTTTTGGTTCTGGTGTCGGTAGGTTCTTACCTCTTATATGAAAAACGGGATTGTCACTTCGACCCTCATTATGATGTTCTGTTCGGAAAATATGTTTGTCTCGCATTTCGTAAACTGGGTGAATACTCTGACCTTGAGGATGAAAAACGGTTCGATAGATTGCTCCTCCACGGTTTTCATAAAGTGGCATGTCACTATTTAGCGGTCTTTCTGTTTTATTGTGAGCAGTTGCATAAAAACTATTATTTCTAAGCTCAAATTGCGGAGCAACAGGATTATCGGTTTTATGATAATTCGTATGATATAAATACATACTAATATTTTACCAAATATAGGTTATAATCCGAGCAAATGTCACTATACACAAAAAAGGGCGATGACGGCACGACAGGAGTTTTTTCTGGTGAGCGTATAAAAAAAAGCTCGTGTAATATAAGCGCACTTGGATCGATTGATGAACTGAATTCTTTTTTAGGGTTATGCAAGGTTGAAGCTAGAAAGGTTCACATGGTCGTTGGTTCTTATTATCTTGCAGATATAATTCATAAAATTCAAAACAGCCTATTCATTGTTCAAGCAGAAGTTGCAGGCGCAGATAAAAAAATTACCGAAGATAAAGTTCTTGGAGCTGAAAAGCTAATTGATCTTGCTGAATCCGAGCTTCAACCTATGAAATCCTTTTTTATTTCTGGCGGAACCGAACTTGGTGCGAGACTTGATGTTGCAAGAACTTTAGTGAGACGAGCAGAAAGGGAAGTGTGGGGAGCCTTTGAACGAAATGAAATCAAAGTTTCAGACGAAACAAAAAAATATTTAAACCGTCTTTCAGACTTGATGTTTGCTTTAGCTAGACTAACCAACCAAAAATCTGGTATAAATGAGGAACCACCAAGGTATTGATATGGCGATTATGGTGTAACGGTTAACACAGAGGTTTGTGGAACCTCTGATCTGGGTTCGATTCCCAGTAATCGCCCAAAATTGACTTTTTGTGTTAAAAATGCTACTATTTTGGCTAGATCGGCTTTAGGTAGGTGTGCCATTGAACACCAGAAGATAGGAGTAAAGATGAAAGTTGTGATCAGTAAGGAGGAGCCGGACAACACAGTGAATACTGAAACGGTGTTCAGTGTTACATTCGGTTGGTTTTTGGTGGTTCTGTCGGTTGTAGCTCTGGTTGTCTGGTCGTGGGTTCATACAATTTTGAGAATATATCGTGACAATCAGTTTCCAAGCTATGAAAGTTTGTCACCGTCATCTCTTGATTTTGTGGCAGGTAATATTTGTGCGTTAACCAGCGTCATACTTGTTGCGATCATCATTAGTTTTGTTTTCGTCTATTGGCTCATACCTTTATTCAATCAAATCAAAAAAATTTTGACGCTTAGGATTAGCTTCTTGAAAAAGCTCAAGTAGTCATAATATTAACCCAAACCTCTGTGGCGGTCGTTTCTTTAACACAGAGGTTTTTTTATGAATAAAATTTGACATATAAAGTCAGGAGAGTAGGCTTTTTATGGAACAAAAAAGGAGCAAAAATGAAAGTTGGAACATTGTGGTACAGAGTGTGTTTCTTGTTTAAAAAAAGAACACGCATTCCAATCACGGACAAGATTCGCTATCTGTTTATCTCTCGTCGGCGACAATATTTAATCGTGCGTGAAATCCGTCAGATTCGTAAGAATTTCAAAAAGCCTGATGTCGATTTACTGAATCTGGTGTTGAGGTTGGATAGTCTTATGATTTTGATTTGTGGCAGGACCAATGTGCATTGGCAAAAGTGTTGGGAAGAAGTTGTACAAATAGCTTCCAAACGCTTGGGGTGTTTTCAAAGAGAAATTGATAGTTGTTTTTCACGCGATCAATACATGAAGGTCCTTCGAAAGGAAGTCGAACGATGGCTTGGACGCGTTCCATATAGAACATGTTGGTCGATTTGTGAGATATGGTTCATAAGCACTTCAGCAAGAAACGAGCTATTTAATCGAGCCGCGCTTATATATCTAAAGATGGAGCCTTTACAGACATTGATCGATAATCTCAGCAAGCGTCTTAAGCGTTTAAAAGAGGGTTTTGTGTCTGAGTTTCAACCAAGATCAACAACAGCGTAAAAACGCTGTTTTTTTATGAGTTAATTTACTTTGATACACAAATATTGATAAACTAAATTTCATGAATAACAAGAAATTATTTTTGTGGTCATTATACGACTTTGCAAACTCAGTGGTGTTTATTAACTTTCTTTTATATTTTTCTCAATGGATGGTTATTGACGGCGGTTTATCTGATCTGTGGTACAACATCATATTTGCCATAACATCTATACTGCTCTTTTTATCGGCACCAACTCTTGCGGCATTTACAGACAATCATGGAGGAAGAAAATATTTTCTTAATGTTGCTACCATTGGAACTTTCCTTGGATATGTTGCGGCAACAATTTTGGCTTATGGAAATCAGAATATATTTTTAATCGCAGGATTCTTTTTAATTGGTCAATATTTTTACCAGCTTTCATTCGTGTTCTACAACACGCTAATAGAGGATGTTGCTGATATTGGTCATAGAGCGAGAGCCTCAGGAGTGGGACAATTCTCAAGCGGATTAGGTCAGGTATTTGGTTTGTTGATTGCGCTTCCAATTTCCTCAAGTCGTTTAGAGCCACTAATTCCATCTCTTATTATTTTTATTGTACTAGCTTTTCCAATGATGAAATCGTTTATAGACAGCAAGCCAAGCCAGACAAGCCTTAGCTTTTCTCGTATTAGAAAATTGAACCTAGAGTATTTTAGAAAAATATCATCCTTTTTCTCAGCGTCGATAGCGGTGCCGATACTTGTGTCTTTTTTCTTCTTCAACGATGCGCTCATCACACTCTCAAACAATTATCCGATATATATGGAGAGGGTTTTTGGGGTGTCTGATGTAACAAAGAATCTACTTTTGATGGCGATACTGTTGATGTCGTCAGTCGGAGGTATAGTTTCAGGTTGGGTTGCAGATAAAATAGGAACTCTCAAAACCCTTAAAGGTATTTTAATAGGGTGGGTGATATTAATTCCTTTGATTGCTTTGTCTAGAGATTTACTTTCTCTTTCAATACTATCTTCAATAGTCGGATTATTAATTGGTTCTGTTTGGACCGTGACAAGAGCATATCTAAGCGAGATATTGGATAGTAATGAATTGGGTTATGGTTTTTCTTTCTATACCTTGTTTGAGAGGTTTGCTACTTTGTTGGGACCGTTATCGTGGGGCGGTATTATCGCTGTTATGGGGATTGGAGAGAATAGTTACCGTATCGCAATGTTTTCTATGACCATTTATGTAATTATCGGCCTTGTTTTACTTCAATTTTGGAGAAGAATGCGAAAAGTGGCGATATAAAATCATATTTGATATGATTTTGGCAGATTATTAGGCAGTTAATAGTTAAATTTTAATAATTAATAAATATGAACGAAAATAAAATGTTTTGGCAGGATGCATGGTTTAAATGGGGAATGATTGTCCTCGTTGTCCTACTTTCAGTTTTTACTTTAAGTAAAATCTTTATTGGGTTTGGTTGGATAGGAGAACCAGCACCAGACTACAACTCAATTAATGTTAGTGGTTCTGGAGAGGTTTTTGCAGTTCCAGATATTGCGACTTTGTCTTTTTCTGTGACTGAGGAAACAAAAACAGTTTCAGGTTCACAAGGTGCGGCT
>CAZOXE010000030.1:0-5835 GCA_964583835.1 uncultured Candidatus Saccharibacteria bacterium
GCAAAGAATTTGTCGCACAAGAAGTTGGAATTTTTGCGCCCGAGGAGAAACCGAGACAAAAATTACTTGCTGGTGAAATCGGTTATGTCGTTACAGGTATAAAAGAACCCGGTGTTGTTTCTGTTGGAGACACTTTAATAAATCCAAAAAATCCATTGTCAGTGCTTTCTGGTTATAAAAAACCACAACCTGTTGTTTGGGCTTCTGTCTATCCTGAAAGCCAGGATGATTTTAATGATTTAAAATTATCACTTGAGAAACTTTTACTCAGTGATTCGTCAATAACATTTGAAGAAGACTCTTCTGGGATTCTTGGTAAAGGTTTCAGAATAGGTTTCCTCGGAATGCTACACCTTGAGATAATAGTTGAAAGACTCAAAAGGGAATTCGGCTTATCGCTTGTTGTCACGACGCCGACAATTACTTATAAAGTAAAAGCAAAAAATAGTGATTTTAAAGAAATTCATTCTCCTTACCAATTTCCTGACTATGGTCTTATTGAATCTGTTCTTGAGCCGTGGGTAGATATTAAAGTCATAATGCCGTTTGATTCTGCTGGTACTATACTTCAATTACTACATGAACACGAAGCGATTGTCGGCGATTCTGAGATCTTTGGAAAGGAGAGAATGTCGCAAAAGGCAAGAATGCCTCTAAGAGAATTAATGAGAAACTTTTTTGATGAATTAAAAAGCGTTACATCGGGTTATGCATCTATTCTCTATGAATTGAGGGGTTTTGAAAAAGCCGATGTTGTGAAGCTCGAAGTCTCTGTTGCGGACGAAGTCGTGCCTGCGTTTACGAAAATCGTGTCTAGACACAAGGCTGAACGAGAAGCAAAAGCAATTGTTGAGAGATTGTATGAGTTACTTCCTAAACAACTGTTCGTTCAAAAAGTTCAGGCAATGGCACTTGGTAGAATTATTTCTTCTAGATCAATCAAAGCCCTAAGAAAAGATGTTACAGGGTATCTTTATGGTGGAGATATAACAAGAAAGCGAAAACTTTGGGAGAAACAAAAGAAAGGGAAGAAAAAACTAAAAGCCTCGGGAAAAGTCATTATTCCTGAAGAGGTCTTTATGAAGGTTATAAAGGGCGGAGAGTAAAAACTTAAAATCTGACTGTGTATAGCAATACCATACTGATGATGACGAGTATCGACAAGATCGTAAATATTGCCTTAAAAATCTTTTTATTGCGTTTCTCGAAAAGCATAGAATTAATGACTTAATTTGTATTTATAAGATTAGCAAGAAAGTGTTAAAATTTCAATAATGCATGTTTATAGAAAAAACGATTCTGCAAATAAAATTTCAACAATTTTCTTTGCGATGCTATTACTTTTTGTATCATTCTTGCTCATAAAGGGGACTTTCTCCATTTATAATAAGGCGAAAAATAGTTCGTATGTTAGAGATATAGCGAAAGAGAAACTTGAGTCCCTAGAGGAAAGAAAAAATTTCTTGGAAAATGAAGCCAGAACTCTCGAAACCGAGAGGGGGATAGAAGAAGGCTTGAGACAAAAATTCAATGTTGCAAAAGCAGGAGAGGTGTCAGTGGTGATTGTACGAGACGTGGACAAAGATATAAAGGCAGAAGAGACAGGTTTCTTCGGAAATTTTTGGAATAAGCTTTCAAATATTTTTAATTTCTAATAAACATTATAATTTTGATTTTTTCAAGTTGTTTGTAAATTATTCTAAATGTATAATTTAGCACAATAATAATTTATTAATATTTATGAAGAAAATTACGATATATTCAACACCAACTTGTCATTTTTGCCACATGGCTAAAGAATTTTTGAAGGACAAGAATATTGAATACACTGATTATGATGTATCTGCTGATGAGGAGAAAAGAGAAGAGATGATAGAAAAGAGTGGGCAGATGGGTGTTCCCGTTATTGATATAGATGGAGAAATTATCGTCGGTTTCGATCAACAAAAAATTACAGAAAAACTTGGATTGTAATAATAAAACCTCGCTATCTCAGTTATTTTGCGAGGTTTTATTATGCAAAAATTTATGATAATCTTTAATCCATGCCCAGGTAGCTCAGTTGGTTAGAGCATTCGCCTGAAGAGCGAAGGGTCGGCGGTTCGAGTCTGCCCCTGGGCACAGAGAATTATCTATTCAAGAAGTCGGCAAGGTTTGGTATATCAGGTAAGTTTGGTGTGCTGACGTTCTTTATAGCGTTTACTCCCTCTTGAAGACCTTGATAAACAAGAATAAGCTCTTTTATGTAAGGCTCAAGATAATAATATGCTCCTACGGTTACTCCAATAATTACTAACCACTTTATTAGAGAAAATAAATTTCTCCACCTTGCGTGACTTCGCATCTGTCTCAAGATTGTATTATTTTCATTTACGACCTCAGCGACCTCTTCTAAAAGTTCTCTATCTGTTTTTGACATATATATATTATAACAAATAAAAAAACCGCCGTGTCTTTTGGACACGGCGGTTGAGCGAAATATTTCGCTCAGGGGTTTCTCGAGTACCGAACTGGAATCGGCACGGTGGTTGAGGTGGCGTCATTCGTGAAAATAGATTTGCCGACAGCGACGAACCACGCCATAATCGCCATGACACAGACAGCCGAGCCAATCAATGGTCCATAATGTCTTGCCATGAGCCATGATATTGCGTAGACCGCGATTGCAAGAACCGCGAGTATGCCACTCAAACGCCTGCTGAAGGTCGTCGCTGTTCCTACCATAACAAAGACGATGGTGAATACAGGACTGAGTTCAGTGATCACTCCCTTCATTGCATAACAAACTCCGCAAAACAAAGCGATCATTGCCGTTATTGTGATAGCGGTGTTTAACCAATTTATTATCCTATTTAACATTAGAACTCCTTTGTTAAGTTGATCCACTGTAATTATAGCATAATACAGTAGAAAGTCAAATTCAGTGCTCTTGGCAGGAATCGAACCTACATCCACCCCTTAGGACGGGGTTGTTCTGTCCATTGAACTACAAGAGCATAAAATCTAGTATAAAGACAAGCTTACAAAAAACAAGGGTGTGATAAAATCTATGAGGAAACGTAACCAACAAAGGGAGGCACATGACATATTTAGGAGTGTCCAGCTTGGTACCAAACGCAAAGCAAATTATCCCAATCCCTTTTGTTCCAATAGGAGAACAAATTAAAGATAAAGAAGTTGTCGTCGAGGTAGTAAGAATCAAAGGAATACTTCTTACTGTAGTTGAAGTTGATTTAAATAGATCTTTACATCCTTCTCGAATAGATCGCTCCCGTTTTTATGTGATGGATCCATATTCAGCTGAAATGATATTGCGCAGATTCAGATTATTTCTTGTATAAACAACCGAAAGGTTGTTTTATTTTAGTAAGATTTTACTTTAAGTTTTGTTTTTCTTTCTTTGTCTATCTTGGGTAATTTAAGTGTGAGAAGCCCATGTCTTTCCGAGGCCTCTGCTTCATCAGTATTCACCTCACAAGGAAGAAGAATTGATCTTGAAAATGATCCCCAATAAAGTTCTCTGTGAAAATAGTCGCCCTCCTCAATCGTTTCTTCTTCAGTTCTTTGTCCTCTGATGGTGACCATGTCTCTTGAGATATTTATATCTAGATTTTCTGGCTTTACTCCTGCAACCATAGTTTTTATTACAACATGGGTCGGTGTTTGGAATACATCGACTGTTAGCTCGCCTTCATCTTCAAATTCAACAAGTTCCTTATCCTTCTTATTTTCTTCAAAATTATCATCAGAATCAATATCGTCGTCGACATGTACACTTCCAGTTAGTTTTTCAAAAAAAGATCTTTTTCTCATTTTATTTTTTTTGCGAGCTATTTATAAATTTTATTTTTTCTATTAATAATATGATTACTATCACCAGAACCCATACAAGAGAATAGGCAAGTATCATAGGAACTGTTTCCTTTATTATAAGTAAGTTAAATACACTGTGCAATATCGTTGCGAGAATAATTCCAATCAATGTATAGTGCATTTTTATTTTCTTTTTCTTGTAATATGAAAACGCAATAAAAAGACCAATTGTGGACGATGAGACAACATGCAAAAGCGTTGGCCCAATAAATCTCATGTTACTTGTGATGACACCTAATGTAATATTTCCATCAAAGAGTGGGACAATCATAAGTAATGAATTTTCAAGCGCAGCAAAGCCAAGGGCCGCAGATATCATGTATATGAGTGGATCGATTGGTTCGTTGTTTTCCTTTTTCCTCAAGCCAGCGTAGTACGCGGCAAAAAATTTAGCACTTTCCTCAATAAGAGCCCAAACAATGATTGTAATTAACCCTGCAATTCCAACGTTTGTAACGGTAGGTAAATTGATAAACCAACCAATAAGCTCTTGAGCAAATATAACGAACGGCACAGTAGCCATTCCGAAAATAAAAGTTAAAAAAATTAATTTTTTTGGTTCAGGGTGTTCGTCTTCAGCAAGCCAAAATATTAGCCAAATGAGAGATGGAATGACCCCTGCAAATATTGACAGAAAAATTGATGTGTCTAGGTCCATATTTTATAATGGCCATTGCTCGACCATTAAAAGATTCTTATCTTTATTGTGTGGTAGGGATTGCCAAATTTCTTCTGTTATAAAAGGCATAAAAGGATGAAGGATTTTTATGCACTTTGTGAGTATGTGATATATCGTCCACTGTGCAGATAATTTTCTTTTCCCGTCTTTAAGCGACTCTTTATTTTTTTCAATGATAATATCAGCAAAAGTGTGCCAAAAATAATGATAAATTTTTTCTCCCGCAAGGTAATATCTATAATTATTGATATCCTCAGTAATATCCTTTATTACATTTTCCAATTCCTTAAGATTGTCTTCGTGTTCATTTTCCAAATCAGGTTTTGTGCCATATACAAAACCGTCAGTGTTTTCCAAAACAAACCTTGTTGCATTCCAAATTTTATTTCCGAATTTTTTGTATGCATTTATCTTGTCATCCGATAGCATTATGTTTTGTCCTGGACCAACACCGACTATCATTGCCATCCTGAGAGCATCTGCACCGAATTTTTCAATTGAAACCAATGGATCAACAGCAGTTTCCGGATTTGATTTGCTCATTTTTTTCCCATGTTTATCTAGAACCATTCCATGGAGATAGACTGTCTTAAATGGAACATCGTCCAATAAATACGTACTCATTAATATCATTCTCGCAACCCAAAAGAAAATAATATCCTGACCCGTCTCAAGCACACTTGTTGGATGATAGTTTTTTAAATCTTCTGTTTTTTCTGGCCATCCAAGTGTAGAAAATGTCCAAAGTCCAGATGAAAACCAGGTATCAAGAGTGTCTGTGTCCTGTGTCCATCCGCCTTCGTTTGGTGGTGTTATGTCACAATATATTTTGTCGTCCTTATACCAAACTGGTATTCTATGGCCGTACCATATTTGCCTTGAAATATTCCAGTCACGAAGATTTTCAATCCAATTGTAATATATTCTTTCGTATCTTTCTGGAAGGATTTTTATATTTTCATTTTTAACTGCATCGAGCATTAGTTCTTTAAGAGACTTGTCATTTCGAGAAGGAATTTTTTTATTGACATCAATCCACCACTGTAGTTTTGGCAGAGGTTCAATGGGGGCTTTTGTTCTTTGAGAGAGCGAAATGTTTTGCTTGATGTTCTCAGTATTTAAAAGCAATCCTTCGCTTGTAAGCCAATTTACGACTGCCTCTCTGGCGATGTCTGTCTTTTGATCTTTTACTCCATCAATACCAACCATCATTTTTCCATACTCGTTGATTATTTGAACTACAGGCAAGTTGTTTCTTTTCGCTATTTCCCAGTCAATTGCCG
>CAZOXE010000031.1:0-5806 GCA_964583835.1 uncultured Candidatus Saccharibacteria bacterium
AGGAGATAATGCAAACAAGCGGACTCAGCCCAACTTTTTTTGAGATAGAAATGTTCAGCACTATTAGATCGGTTATAGACGAAGTGAACAAAAAACCAATAATGATTTTTAATATTGGAGCGGGTTCAACAAAAATATTCGTCGTTGAGAGAGGTGTCATTCTTGATTCCCATATCATAAACAGGGGTTCACAAGATATCACTCAAAATATTGCAAAATCTTTAGGTGTTTCAGCAATAAAAGCTGAGCGATTAAAGAGAAGTTATGGTTCAAACTCTATTGAAGAGGATAAACAAATTACCGATATTATAGATATAACAATTACACCTATTCTTGTGGAAGCAAATTCAATAATTCTAAATTATCAAAGAAGATTCAATAAATCCGTTGACAAGGTGATATTGACCGGCGGTGGTGCAAGTCTTGAGGGATTAAAAGAAAAAGCGCAAGAACAGTTCAGGGTTGAAACTGTTTATGGTTCACCTTTTTCAAAAGTTGAGACACCGGCATTCCTTGAGGAGAGTTTAAAAAAGACAGGGCTTGGTTTTTCTGTAGCAATGGGTATTGCACTTCGAAAGCTTTTAGAGCTTGAATAGTTTTTATTCACAGAGAAACGACTTTATTGCTTTTAGTGATTCATTATTTGTTCTATAATTAATACAGCGAATATGCCTATACCAATACCAAATCAAACACAAGCAAAACAGTTCCAAACTTCGTTCATCCCAAAACAAAACACGATGGGTTCTATTAAGTCACCAAGAAGAGTTGTGAACTTTATTTCTCTTATAGCGCTTATCTTTTTCATTGCAAGTATCGTCCTTGCAGGAGGTGTCTTTATGTACAAAATTGTTCTCAATAAGCAAATTGAAGGTTTGAAAGAAGATCTCGTTAAGTCTCAGAACGCATTTGAACAAGATTTTGCCAATCAAGTGATTCGTCTTGAAACCAGAATTGATACTGCAGGAGAATTGTTGAAAAAACATATCGCTCCTTCTGAAATTTTTGGAATGCTTGAAGGAAAGACTTTGAGTTCAATAAGTTTTAGTAGCTATGAGTATTCGTCATCAGGCGAGGGAATGCCGTCTATTTCAATGAAAGGTGAAGCGGACGATTTTGAAGCGATTGCGAATCAATCTATTCATTTTTCTGACAGAACAACAGGAATTAGAGAACCAGTATTTTCAGGACTCACAGTAACTCTTGATGGTGTCGTTTTTGATTTTTCTGCAAAAATAGACCCAACGACAATATCTTATGAAAATAATTTAAGCACAAGCAACGCAAGTGCAAGCGCTGACTTTTTTGATGCAAACAATACAAGCACTGTTGAGGAAGAAACCACGAGTGATACTGACGAAGAAAATATAGATAATCAAACTACCCAATAAAAAAATGAGATTAACACCAATTATTTTAATAATCATCGCGTTAAGTGTCTTTATTTGGTACATTGATCCTGTTTATAAAGAGATAAAAACCTTGAGCGCAGAAAAAAATGAATACTCAGAGACATTGTCTCGTTCAGAAGATTTACTTGAAATCAGGGATTCTTTGAGAGAGAAATATAATCAAATTCCTCCTAATAATTTGGACAGAATAAAAAAGATGCTACCTGATGCAGTAGACAATGTGAGATTGATTATAGATATAAACAATATCGCTACAAAATATGGTCTAAGGTTGGGTAATGTGGACCTTCAGAGTGGTATTGAAGAAGAGGGTGATACTGATACTTCTGTTTCGGAATCAAGTCAGACATACGGAGAGGTAGAAATAGGTTTTTCTGTTGCAACCACATATGAAGTGTTCAAGAGATTCCTTGAAGATTTGGAAGGGAGTCTAAGGTTGGTCGATGTTACTGGAATCGGGTTTAATAGGACTGATACAGGTATTTACAACTTTGATTTAAGAGTTAAGACGTATTGGTTGAAATAAAATATTATGAACAAAAACGGTATCATCACATTAATCGCAATCGTCATCGTACTTGGAGGTGTTTACTATTTTCTTAACCGTGACACTACTCCAGATGAACTCTTGGTCTCTGTGACACCAAATCTTGGTGATGAGCTTGGTGCAGAGATAGTCACTTCGCTTGCACGACTCAATCAGATTGAGTTAGATCAAAGTATTTTTCAGAGTAGAATTTTTACCTCACTTGAAGATTTTACAACAGAATTGAGAAGTGAACCTGTCGGAAGAACAAACCCATTTTCTCCTGTTGGCGGTGTGGTTGAGCCAGCTGAGGAAGAATAATATTTAAATATGGATTTTGTTGACTTTTTAGCCCAGAAAAAATTAATAAATCCGGGTGAAGTTCAAAACATTAGAGATGAAATTCAAGCCGGAAAAAGTTTAGACAAAGCGGTTGCAGACAGAGGTCTTGCTACTGATGCTTTGCTTGAGGCGAAGTCCGAGTACTATAAAATACCTATCAAAGCGATCGGTAAAGAACAAGTACCTTTTGATATTCTAAAAAATATTCCCGAAGAATCAGCAGTACACTATAAAATGGTACCAATCGGACTCAAAGGAGGTTTCTTGGAAGTGGGAATGGTGAATCCCGATAGTATTGATGCGATTGATGCGTTAAATTTTATTTCCTCAAAAATAAATATTCCTTACAAAGTTTATATAATTTCTGAAGGAGATTTTGATCAGGTTTTGGAGATTTACAAAGGTTTGTCAGGAGAGGTAACCAAAGCTTTACACGAACTTGAAGAGACAAGCGGTCCAATGGGTGAGGACGAAATTGAAATCGGCGGAAAAAGAGAAGGAACTTTAAGTAAAAAAGAGACCTCAGAAAGAACAATAATTGAAGAAGCCCCAGTATCAAAAATAGTTGCGACAATCTTGCGTTATGCTGTTGATGGAAATGCATCTGACGTCCATATCGAGCCAATGACAGATAGATTAAGAGTTAGATTCAGAGTTGATGGAGTGTTGAGTACCAGCCTCGTCCTTCCCCTAAAGGTTCATCCTTCTGTCGTGGCCAGAATAAAGATTCTTTGCGGAATGCGACTTGATGAAAAAAGAAAACCTCAAGATGGAGGAGTTCACGCAAGGATTTCAGGAAGATCAATAGACTTTCGTGTGTCCACTTTCCCAGCCTATTATGGTGAAAAAATTGTGATGAGGATTTTGGATCAAGAAAAGGGTGTAAAAAAGATAGACCAGATTGGTTTGAGCGAGAGACATATGAAAATGATAAGAGACGCACTTGCTCGTCCTTATGGTCTCATTCTGATTTCAGGTCCTACAGGTTCTGGAAAGACAACTACTCTATATTCAATGCTTGAAGAAGTCGATAAAGAAAAATTTAATGTTTTATCCCTTGAAGATCCTATTGAATACAATATTAGTGGAATGAGTCAGTCTCAGGTGCGTCCAGAAATTGGTTACAGTTTTGCAACGGGTTTAAGAACGACATTGAGACAAGACCCAGATGTTATAATGGTGGGAGAGATCAGAGACTCTGAGACTGCTGCACTTGCTATTCAAGCCGCCCTTACGGGTCACCTTGTATTCTCAACAATTCACACCAATAATTCCATTGGTATTATTCCTAGATTGATTGAAATGGGAGTTGATCCATATTTGATTCCGCCGACTCTTGTTTTGGGTGTCGCACAAAGACTTGTTAGAAAAATTTGTCCTGGATCTGGAAAAAAGATAAAAGTTGATGGAAGTATAAAAATGATGGTGGAAAAACAATTTGAAGATCTACCAGCAGAATACAGAAAAGAAATTCCAAAAACTGAAGAAGTTCTTGGATTAGACCCAACCCCTCAATGTCCAAACGGAACAAGGGGAAGAGAAGCTGTCTTTGAGATGTTTGAAATGGATAGAAATATAGAACAAGTGATTCTTAAAAATCCCGTTGATTCTGAGATTTATAAAGCAGTTAGATCAAAGGGAATGTTTACTATGAAAGAAGACGCTATTATCAAGGCATTTAACAAGCAAATTCCATTCGAGGAAGTTAACAATCTGTAATTTTTGTATGTTAAAATAGATCTATGGCAGAGAATAAACAAAAAAAGATATTTTTAATTGATGATGACAAATTTATACTTGATATGTATCAGCAAAAGTTTAAAGCAGGTGGTTTTGATGCATATGCTTATGAGTCGCCAAAGAAGGCTCTTGAAGAACTTAAGTCGGCAGAAGATGTGAGTGCTGTTCTCGTAGACATTATTATGCCAGAAATGAATGGAATTGATTTTCTCAAGTTTATGCGAGAACAAAACCTTGCTCCAAACGCTAAAAAAATAATTCTCTCTAACCAAGACAATCCTGATGAATCAAAAGAGGTTGTCGATTATGTAGATGAATATATTATCAAGGCGACAATGACACCAAGTGAAGTTGTTGAGAAAGTCGAAGAAATTTTAGAAAAATAATTAGTTCAATAAAAATATGCTGGAGAAGTTAATTCAGACGGTGATAAAGGACGGTGGATCGGATTTGCACATTTCAACAGATCGTAATCCATCAATTAGAACAAATGGTTTTTTGATTCCACTCCTAAAAGAACCAAAGACAAGTAGTGCCGACATAAAGGCAATTCTTGATGAGTTACTTACTTCTGAAAGTAAAAAAATTCTTGACGATAAAAAAGAAGTGGATTTTTCTTATGCTTACAAAGAGGAAGCTAGATTTCGTGGTAATGCATTCATTCATCAAGGGAATATTGGTATTGTGATGAGGTTGATCCCAAAAAATATCAAGAGTATAAAAGAATTAAACCTTCCTCCGATTCTTGAATCATTTGCGGAAAAAAGACAAGGCTTCTTTTTGGTTGTTGGTCCTGTGGGACAAGGAAAGACTACAACACTTGCTGCAATGATAGAAAAAATAAACCAAGAAAGGACAGAGCACATCATTACTATTGAAGATCCTATTGAATATACATTTGAGCCAAAGAAATCAATTATTGACCAGAGGGAAGTAAGGATTGATACTCCAGATTTTAAAACCGCGCTTATCGGAACATTTAGACAAGATGTAGATGTGATAATGGTTGGCGAAATGAGAGACAGAGATACAATGGCGACAGCAGTTACTGCTGCTGAGACAGGACACTTAGTCCTTTCAACACTACACACGAATAATGCCGCACAGACTATTGATAGAATTATAGACTCATTTCCGGCAGATCAGCAGGATCAAATCAGGATTCAATTATCAGGATCACTTGCGGGAATTTTTTCGCAAAGATTAATCCCAAAGATTTCAGGAGGACTTGTCCCAGCTTATGAGCTTTTGATAAACAATAAAGCTGTTGCAAACTTGATTAGAGAAAACAGAACCCACGAGATAAACACTGTAATTGAGACAGGATCAGAGGAAGGAATGATTGATATGAACCGGTCAATTGCAGAACTTGCAAGACGAGGTGAAATCAGTATTGAAAATGCATATCAATACTCGTTAAATCCTCGAGGACTTGAGAAACTTATCAATTAATAGACAAACATGTTGTTCAATTACAAGGCGATAAACAAAGAAGGTAGAGAGCAGACAGGAGCAATCGATGCTGGGACTCTTGAGATTGCAATCAATTCTTTGCAAAGACGAGGTCTTGTGATTGTTGATATCAAACCTGAGGCAGAGAATAAAAATATTCTTACCGCTAATATAGGAGTCTTTGACAGAGTTACAACAAAAGAAATAGTTATTCTTTCTCGTCAGATTGCGACTCTGTTTAAAGCGCAGATTTCCGCGCTTCGTATCTTTAGACTTCTTTCGGCAGAAAATGATAACCCTCTTCTCTCAAAGACGCTCACAGGAATTGCAGATG
>CAZOXE010000032.1:0-1168 GCA_964583835.1 uncultured Candidatus Saccharibacteria bacterium
GACTGATTACTATCTTGATGTCTGGGTTTTAACTAATAAAAGATTGATAGATATTGAACAGGAGGGTATATTCAATCGGAGAATTTCAGTTTTGAGATTAGATGCGGTTCAAGATGTTACGGTGAGTATAAGAGGATTGATTCCAACGATTCTTGGTTATGGTGATGTTGTTGTACAGACAGCCGCAGAACACCTTGAGTTTGTTATTAGAAACATCTCCGATCCGGCACGGGTTCAAAAAGATATTGCGCACGCGCATCATTTATTTAAGACAAATATTGTATGAAAAAATATATATTAAAAAATTTGAATTGGGTCATTGTAATTATTATTGTCATTATTGCGGGCTCTTATCTTTTATTTAAGAATGGTAATGGTAATTATGAAACCTATACAGTTTCTAAAGGTACTTTCAAAGATTATGTGAATGTATCAGGTAGAGTCATTCCAATAAATGATGTCGATCTAGCGTTTGAGTCATCAGGAAAAGTAAAAAATATCTATTTTGATGTGGGAGACGAGGTTTTAAAAGGGCAAATTATTGCAGAACTCAACCATAGTGATTTAGATGCACTTCTTTTGAAAGCCGAAGCAGAGCTTGCTATAGAAATAGCAGAGCTAGTTGACCTAAAATTTGACGAAGGACTAGATAATGAAGAGAGAGCTTCAATCCAGTCTGCTATTGATGTGCTTGAAAAAGCCTATACATTATCTGATGATGCATTAACAAATAAAGCAGATCAGGTTTTTGATTCTAAAAATGAAATTTATTTTTATTTTGACGACTATGAGCTGAAAAAAAGTATAGATAAAGACAGAGATGACTTAGAAAGTAATCTCAGTTTGTGGAAAAGGGATCTTGAAGAATTGAATGTTGATAATTTCACTCTAAGTGACCTTGATCGTGGAGAAGAGGTGGTTAAAGATATGAAGGAATTTCTTTCTGACATTGCTTTGGCATTGAGTGATTTCAGTCCAGAGGGTAGTTTTACACAAACAAGAATAGACAGTGCTAGAGCAGATGTTTCCTCAGCAAGAAATTCAATAGATGAAGTTGCGTCAGACATCACGGATGTAAGGAGTTCATTAAGAAATACTAAGACTCAAATACCAGTTCAAGAGGCGAAGGTTGATGCTGCTCGTGCAAATGTCTTAAATTATAAAGCGC
>CAZOXE010000032.1:1178-5771 GCA_964583835.1 uncultured Candidatus Saccharibacteria bacterium
AACCTTTAATGGTGTTCTCACATCAAAAGAGATCGAAGTTGGTGAGACTGTGTCAGCTGATAGTTCTGTTTTTTCACTTCAGAGTATAAATTCTTTATTTGTGGAAGCCTTCGTGCCAGAAGTTAATATTGAAAATATTGATATTAATGATGCTGTTGAAATATCTCTAGATGCTTACGGTGAAAATGAAAAATTTAGAGGTCATATTGTTCATGTTGATCCATCTGAAACAATAAAAGAAGGCATTGCGTCATATAAAGTTGAAATTGAGTTTGATCAAGCAGATGCAAGAGTAAAACCAGGTATGACTGCCGACATAAATATTGAATCAAGTTCTATTGGTGACGTTCTTCTTGTTCCAAAGCGGTACTTAACACAAGAGGGTGTGGAGAATTATGCAAACGTTCTTGAAGATGGTGTCGTAATAAAAAGGAAAGTTGTGGTTGATTCAATTGATTCTTCAGGTAATGCTTTGGTTGTTGAAGGTTTAAGAGATGGAGAACAAATTATTATTGAGAAATAATGATTGATTTAAACAAGTTAAATGTTGGTATTTTCCTAGCTACTCGGCAAATAAAACGTGGTAGTCTTTGGACAACTGTGATGATTATTTTTATCATGGTTTTGACATTTCTGAACCTTGTCGCTGTGAACGGTTTTCTTGTTGGTCTCATCGAAGGTGCGATTGAGGCAGTGCAAGCTCGGTACTATGGAGACGTATTTGTTTCTCCTGCTTCCGGTGACAAGTACATTGAACAGTCACAAAAAATAATAAATATAATTGAATCACTTCCTGAGGTGAAAGCCTATTCTGCTCGATATATTGAAGGAGGGACAATCGAGGCAAATTACAAAACTAAAGTGTCTGAAAACGATAATAAGGATGAAGTGACTACATCGATCGCTGGGATAAACCCGGAAAATGAAAATATAGTCGCAGGGCTTGAAAGCACTTTGTTAAAAGGAGAGTATCTTGAGCCTGACGATTTTGACAAGGTTGTTCTTGGGCAAATGTTGTTGAGAGAGTACCTTAATCTTGATTCACCAAATTTTCCTGTTCTTGAAGATGTAGAAGTTGGTGACAAAATTAAAGTCACAATTGGAGATTCGGTAAGAGAGATGACAGTGAAGGGGATAATCGGGACTAAAACAGACGAAGTTGACAGAAGGGTATTTATAAATGACAAGCAATTACGGGAATTGATGGGAAGGGATAATTTAAATGTTGACGAAATCGCGATAGTCCTTAATCAAAGAACAGATGATGTCCTAGTAAGGGATATTTTAAAGGAGTCAGGCGCAGAAAATTGGGCAAGAGTGCAGACTTTTGATGAGGGAATGCCTAAATTTATTCTTGATATGAAAAAAACCTTCGGTCTCTTAGGTACTATCTTTGGTTCGACAGGAATAGTGGTATCGGCTATAACTGTTTTTATTGTGATATTTATTAACGCCATTACGAGGAGAAAATTTATTGGAATATTAAAAGGCATCGGAATAAGTGGTAGTGCAATTGAAATCGCATATGTTATTCAGTCGCTCTTCTATGCATTCATCGGTTCGATTATTGGACTCTTAGTCCTCTACATTCTGATGGTTCCATACTTCAATGCAAATCCAATAAATTTTCCTTTTAGTGACGGTATACTCGTGGCGCCATTTGGAGAAACAATGTTGAGAGTTTTGCTTCTAATTGTTTCCACAATGATTGCTGGTTACGTTCCTGCGAGAATAATAGTTAGGAGAAATACACTTGATGCCATTTTAGGAAGATAAAAATATGATAGAAGTAAAAAATTTACACAAAACTTTTAAAAACGGCGATATTGAAACTAAGGTCTTGCAAGGTATTGATTTGAAAATCAAAAATGGAGAATTTGTATCAATTATGGGAAGGTCAGGAGCAGGTAAGAGCACACTTTTATACCAGATGAGTCTTCTTGATGATCCTACAGAAGGCTTTGTTTATATTGATGGGGTTGATACAAGTGTTCTCTCTAATCAAGAAAAGACCGATATAAGACTCCGTGAACTCGGGTATATATTTCAAGAATATGCATTATTACCAGATTTGAATGCTATCGAGAATGTCGCAGTTCTTTTGTTGATGCAAGGATTTTCAAAAAAACACGCATATGAAAAAGCAAAAATTGCACTTGAAAAAGTTGGGCTTGGAGAGAGATTGAATAACTTACCTAGTCAGCTTTCAGGAGGCGAACAACAAAGAGTAAGTATTTCTAGAGCAGTTGCTCATGAACCAAAAATATTATTTGCTGATGAGCCGACTGCAAACCTTGATAGTCAAAATGCCGAAGTGGTTCTTGAAATACTAAAAGAACTAAATAAACATGGGCAGACGATAGTGATGGTCACTCACGAACTTGAATATGGAAAAATGACGGACAGAATAATAAACCTTGCAGATGGAAAATTAGCATAAAGAAAAACTCGACTAAAGTCGAGTTTTTCTAGGTAAATTGCTTTACTACTCAGCCATTCCTTCTTCACCTTCGGCTGGTTTCTCTTCAGCTCCTTCAACAGGTTCTCCTTCGACAGGCATTTCACCGTCGATAGGTGCTACAACCTGATCATCTTGAGGAATTACATTGTCCTCGTCCATGGTTATTTGTTGTTAACCCTCAAGCATAAAAGCATTGAGAGACTAATAAAAGCAACCTTTCGGTCACTCAAATATTGTAACAAACAAGACTAATCCATCAAGAGTTTAGTGGTAGTTAATCAGAAAAACATACGATGTGCTGTATAATAATAACTAAATGAAAGGAGAAATCTTGTCTAAAAGCACAAGTATTGAAAATAAAAATATTTTTCACAGTCGATCCGTTGATGAGACTTTTGCGAGGTTTAGATCAAGGAGAACCGGTCTTGATGATTCAGAAATAAAGAGGCGGATTGAGGAATGTGGTCTAAACGAAATACCTAGTAAAGGCAAACAGTCCCCATGGTTTTTGTTTTTTAGACAATTTAATAATTATCTAGTTTATATTTTAATTTTTGCGGCAATAATATCTATCTTCTTTGGAAAGACCGTTGATTTTTATGTGATTATTTTTGTCATTTTACTTAACTCTTCTATTGGTTTCTTTGAGGAATATAAAGCTGAACAATCTTTATCTATATTGAGAAAGATGCTTGTGAAATATACAAAGGTGATAAGGGAAGGAAGAATGATCAAACTCCCAGCAAAAAATATAGTCCCCGGTGATGTCCTGTATTTCGAGGCAGGGGACAGGGTTCCTGCAGATGCAAGAATTTTTGAGTGTAAAAATTTTGAATCAATGGAAGCTTCTCTTACTGGCGAGTCTCTCCCAAGTGAAAAATCTCCAGGTGTTTTGCCGATAAATACTATTCTTGCAGAAAGAAGCAATATGCTCTGGGCCGGAACATACATTTCGCGTGGAGAAGGTAAGGCTATAGTCGTAAAAACTGGAGAAGATTCATACATTGGTCAAATTGCTGAAACTTTAAGTAAGGAGGTTACTAATGAAGATTTATTTAAAGAGAAGACAGGAGTACTTGCAAAACAAATGGCAGGTTTTGCAATAGTAACTGCATTGATTGTTTTTTTGTATGGATTTTTTGTTAGAGAATTTAATTTTTCTGAGATATTTTTGTTTACAGTTGCGTCATTTGTCTCGAGTATTCCTGAGGGTCTTCCCGCAATCTTGAGTATCACGCTCGCTATTGGAGTTTATAGAATGTCCAAAAAGAAGGTGATTGTGAAGAGATTACCAGCAATTGAGACACTTGGTTCGGTAGATGTGATAGTGACTGATAAAACAGGGACACTAACACGAAACATTATGGTAGCAGACAAGATTTTTTTACCTAGGGGTGAAACCGTGAGTATAACAGGAGAAGGGTGGGTCCCAAAAGGTGAATTCTATGTTAATGGTAGGACATTTGTTCCCCTTGAAGATGTGGATGTTTTTTCTTTGCTTAAAGCGTCAATAATCTGTAATCACAGTAGAGTTATTGAAGAAAACAATGGTGAGTATTCAATAATAGGTGAACCAACAGAGGCTTCGTTAGTTGTTCTAGGAGAGAAAGCTGGTCTAAAAAAAGATATTGTCATGGCTGGAGAAAATATCATCGAGGAAATACCATTTGATAGTCGTACAAAATCAAGGGTTGTGATTACAGAAAAACAAGAAAAAGGAAAGAATAAAAAAAGGGTATATATTCTTGGTGCGCCAGAAGAAATCTTGAAAAGGTCTTTTAATTATTTGACTTCAGGTGTTAAGAAAAAAATATCAATAAAAAAAATTGCTGAATTTCATGAATCAATTGAACGGGGTGCAGAAAATGGGTTGCGCTTGATCGCAGCTGGATTTATTGATCTTACAGAAAATATAGAAGTCACATCGTTTGAAAACATTAAAAATCTTACATATCTTGGGTTAGTTGGTTTAATAGATGCGCCAAGAGTAGAGATCAGTTCCGCCTTGATTAGAGCAAGGAACGCTGGAATTAGAGTTGTGATGGCAACAGGGGATCACAAGGCAACTGCATTTGCGATTGCGAGGGATGTAGGTTTGGTTCCTGAGACTTCTCAACTTGAGTCGTCGGTTA
>CAZOXE010000033.1:0-5279 GCA_964583835.1 uncultured Candidatus Saccharibacteria bacterium
AGCGGCAATTAAGACTACAATCAAATAAATCAAAATTACAGATAAAGCTCTTGGTATTTTTCTTTCTTGGCACCAACTTACAGCTGGCTCAATAGCAGAAGCAATAACAACTGCAGTTAAAACAATTACCGCAACATCTCTCAAAAACCAAAGAAGATAAAAGCCTATAAGAACAAGCACTGTCTTAAGAATCGTTCCGACAGTGATATTTATTGAAATGTTTCCGTCTTTCATTAGCTTTATAGTACTCCTATTAACCTAAACTTTCAATATTTTCTTGAATTTATCTTCATCCTTGTGTGGACCAACAATAGCAAGGTTCAATCCTTCGTTTCTGATAATCTCTTTAGCGATTTTTTGGACATCTTCTGCCGACACAGATCTAATTTTCTTTGCAAATTCTTCAGGAGTTTCTATTTTTTCGTGATGTAATTCCTGAAAACCATAGTACATTGCCCACATATCGGAAGTCTCGAGTCCGGTTGCCATATTCCCCAAAACAACATTCTTTGCTTTTTCTAACTCATCGATAGGAATAATTTCATCTCTAACCTTTTTTAATTCATCAAGAACCACCTCTATCGACCTTTCTACCTGATTATTTCCTACATCAATATTTACGAAAAACTCTCCCCTGTCGGTCAAACTCTCTTTATAGCAATTAACATAGTAACAAAGGCCAAGCTCTTCTCTCATTTTCTTGAATAGCCTTGAACTAAAACCACCAGCAAGAACAGAATTTAAAACTTTAATGCTCGGATTTCTGTCATCATACAAATCAAAACTTCTAAAACCAACGACTATATGAGACTGATCTGTTTTCTTATCAAAAAGACTAATTTCCGGTTCACTTTGTTCAATTTTAGTGATGGTTTTTAATGGAGACTTCTTTCTTTCTATTGTTCCGAAGTATTTCTCAACCTGCTCTTGCGCCTCTATCTCTTCAATATTTCCTGCAATAACAAACACCGTCTTTTCCGGAACATAATGATCCGTATGATACTTCTGAAAATCGATAGATTTGAATTTTTGAATATTTGATTTCGGACCAAGAACAGTAAAACCAGCCGGCTGATCTTTATATAAAAGTTTTTTCCATATTTCAAAAACTTTTGACCTTGGCATGTCCTCGTACATATTAATCTCTTCAATAATTACCCCTCTTTCTATATCAATATCCTTTTCAGGAAAGATTGGATTTAGATAAATGTCCGCAATTATTTCCATAAGTTTAGGCAAATCTTTATATCTTCCTTTTGCATAATATCCTGTGTATTGCTCTCCAGTAAAAGCATTGTAGACTGAACCGACACTGTCGAGCTCTAAACTTATCTCAGCATTTGTACGATTTTTTGTGCCCTTAAAACACATGTGTTCAAGAAAATGAGATAAACCATCAATGTTTTTATCTTCATAATCAGCTCCTGCCTCAACCAAAACCATTGCAATAGCAGTTTCAGCATCTTTCATTGGCACTGTGATTATTTTCAAACCATTTTCTAAAACCTTTTTAGTATATTTCATACGAAAGAGTCTAACACAAAATTTAGTGAATAAAAAAACCAGCCTGCAGACTGGCTTACTTAACAATTATCGTTCTCCAAAGTTTTTTGGCTCTCCAGGTTGCCAAGTTTCCCTTACCACGACAAATCGGACATCGCACCCTTTTCACGTTCATGAGCCCAAGATTTAAAACGATGATGCCGTTTCCAGTACAGTTTAAACATCCGGTACTTCTTGACCCATACTTAGGAAGACTCTCGCCAAAATCCTTAAGTCTACTAAGAAGTCCCGACCAATGGTTTGTACATTCTTGGTGGGACTTTGAACCCAAAGGAACCCTTGGCATGATGTTTATCGGACATACTTTTTTTCTCTTCTTGACTGAAGTTCCCATACACCACCTCTTTCTTTCATCACTCTATCCCCACTGTGATTTTTGTCAATTTTTGACTAATGTTTTTTCTATGATAGAAATATTGAAGAAAACAGAAAGGTAAGATGTGGACATAACTCTAAGAATCGTATTAACAATAGTGGCTTGGATACTTTGCCTCCTTCCAACCTGGATATTCCTTGGAATCAAAACCTTGCTTGCACCAGAAGGCTTTTGGCAAAATGTTTTTGTATATGGTGTTGGTTTTTATTTTCTCGGGGCTGTTCAGTTCTTTTTATTCTTATTTGCTTGTGTTCTAACCTTTTTCTTTTGCACTTGTTCTTTCTTACAGGTTGACTAACCTTCATCCGAGCTCACAACGCTCGGTTTTTTATTTGACAACTTATTTTAAATATGCTATCATTAAATTTAGAAAGGAGGTGATACAAATGGCTGAAGTTACACTTTCCGAAGAAAGGAAGGGCCAAATTGCTTATAGGTTGTTCCTTGAATACCTGAAGCGAAGGGGTCTACCAAGTCTGGCTGATAATGAGCTCAAGAGGAGTATTGTAAACGAAGCTCGTTCTGTCGGAGCAGAGCCACGTGAATTAGCAGAGTTCCTGAGAATTGCATTCAAGGATCTGTTCAGACATGTTGATGCTCACTTGGCGTTAATCAAGGCAGTCGAGAGATAAGGATAAGGTTGGCACAAAGTGCCCTAAAAGGGTAATTGTTCCTCCCCGTCTAGGCGGGCAAGGACAGAACAAGAACCTCTCCTCTCCGAAGAAGGCTGCGCCAGTCTACCGCAAGGTAGACTGGTTTTTTTATTTCAAACTATTGAGAAGTTTATTAATCTCTACCCTCTCCTGTTTTCCTGTATCTCTATCGCGGAGAGTCACAGTATTATTTTCTAAAGTATCAAAATCAATCGTTACACAATATGGTGTACCCACCTCATCTTGTCTTCGGTATCTCTTCCCAATATTTCCATTATCATCAAATACTACCTGCGGAATTTCCTTTTTTATCATTGAGAATACTTCGCGTGCCTTTTTTATTAGCTCTGGTTTATTTTTCAATAATGGGAATATTGCGACTTTGTATGGCGCAAGTGCAGGGGCCAACTTCAAATAAACTCTTTTCTCTCCTCCCATTTCATCTTCTCTATAAGAATCAAGAAGTACAGCAAGTATTGTTCTATCTACCCCGAGCGATGGCTCAATGACATGAGGAATGAATTTCTTTCCAGATTCATCGTCCATATACATAAGATTTACTCCACTTTCTTCTTGATGTCGTCCTAAATCGTAATCAGTCCTATAAGCAAGACCATAGAGTTCTTTTCTTCCGAATGGAAAATCGTATTCAAAATCTATCGTCCTTTTTGAGTAATGGGCTCTATCGGCATCAGAGACCTCAAGTTCGTGTACCTTATCTTTAGAAAGACCGATTTCTAGAATCCACTCAAGAACAGTATTTCTCCACTCTTCAAAAGCTTCCTTCCATTCTTCTGGTCGGACGAAATATTCAACCTCCATCTGTTCAAGTTCTCTTAATCGGAAAATAAAATTTTGTGGAGAAATCTCGTTTCTAAAAGCTTTTCCTATTTGCGCTATACCAAAAGGCAATTTTGGATGGATGGAGTCCATAACATTTTTAAAATTTGTGAAAATTCCTTGCGCGGTTTCTGGTCGCAAGTAAGCAATTTCAGCGCTAGATGATGCGCCAACTTTGGTCTCAAACATCATATTAAATTGTCTTACCTCTCCAAGTTTGCCTCCACATGAAGGACATTTCTTTTCACTTAATTGATCAGCTCTAAATTTATTTTTACATTTTTCACACTCAACAAGAGGATCACTAAACCCTTCAACGTGCCCTGACGCTTTTAAAACATTGTGAGGAGTAACAAGACAAGCGTCTACACCAAAGACATCTTCTCTTGATGCGACAAATTTATTCCACCAAGAATTTTTTATATTGTTTTTCAACGCAAGGCCAAGCGGTCCATAGTCAAAGAAACCAGCAAAACCTCCATAGATTTCCGAATTAGGAAAAATAAAACCTCTTCTTTTTGCAAGAGAAACTACTTTTTCCATTAATTCTTGGTTTTCCATATCTCAAAATGTATCATTTAAGGTAAAACTTTTCCATCATTTGTTTCAAACGTCGGATCTGTGCCAATATTTGAGTCAAGTGAACCAACCGCATCTGTTACTGTTCTTTGTGTAAATGTATCTACTGCCTCAACAGTTGCTGATCCGATCAAAACTGGAGATGTACCCACTTGGCTTTTGCTTGGTATCAATGAAATTTGAAACTCAACCTCTTCCTTTGCTGATGAAAATCCTGCTCCTTGTCCAATCTGACCAATATTCCATGTTATTTCCCTATTATCAGGATTGTATGAGATGTCTTCTCCTGACTTGTAAATATTTGTCCAATTTACATACGAAGGAAGTTTTGCCTTTACTTGTGCGCTTGAAACGGTGTTAGATGAATTTGTAACTGTCCAAATAACAGTATATGTCGTCTCCACTTCAGCTCTTGGTGGAATTGGTCCACTGTTCTCAATAGATCCAAGTGATCTGACGATTCTTCCTGAAAGATTAATGTCTGATGCAATTTTTATATTTGCCTTTGTTACTCCAGTCAATGACTCTGAGACCGAGGATTCCGATGTTCTCTTGCCGCTCACCCTAAGTTCAATGTTTATATCAAGATTTTGACCAGTCGTGGCGCTTTGATAAGTCTCTGTTAAAAACGCAAATCTCAATATTCCACTATCTCCTGAAGCAATCTCTTCCAAGTCAGAATTAGTTCCCTTATCCCAAACTATTGTGTTCGTTGGGGAATTATAAAAACCTTCATCAACATCGACAGAACTTTTATCTAATCCATTTCCAGTAATCACAAGTTCAATCTTTGGATCAATAATTTTGGTTGGAAGATTATTTTCCCATCTTATTTCTCCATTAACCTTTTCTCCCGCCTGAATTGCATATTCGGTCCCTGATTCACCATTCAAAACAAGATCAAGACCGACAAATGGTCTCTTTATCAAAACTTCTTCAACTGATGATGAAATTATCGTTTCAATTTCTTTTGGATTATCAGCCTTTTGAATACCGACAGAAAATCTGAAAACTCTTTCATCAAGATCCTGCCCTTCAATAGTTCCTTTTATAATCATCTTCCTTGATCCTTCCGGCTCAAGATCGCCTATCACCCAAACGTCGTTATCATAAGATGGTTTTGGAGACGAACTAGAAAACTTGAATCCGAAAGGATAAACAGCTTGTAGCATGATATTGTTCAACATCTCATTTGAATTCGACTTTACCTCAACCTGAATCTCCATTTCTTGATTTGCTGAAATTTCCTTTAAAATACTTGCACTTAC
>CAZOXE010000033.1:5289-5698 GCA_964583835.1 uncultured Candidatus Saccharibacteria bacterium
ACTGGAGATGTTCCGATAGCAATTTCAAAATCTTTTTGTTTTTCGAAAATAGCACTTGAGCCAGGGACTCTATATTCAATCTTAACTTTTATCTTTTTATTCTCCCCTGATTCACCAAACAGAACAGCCTTGATACTTTCTCGAGCAAAACCTGATGAAGCAATTTCACCAAGCCCAACTCTTGTCCTCAAAAGGTCTTTTGTGACATCCTCAGCAGACTTTGTCCCTTCAGGAAACTCGACTATCAAATCAACCAACCTTAGAGCTGTTGCGTTATTGTTTCTAACAACGACATCAAGCGACAGTTCTTCTCCCCCATCAGTCGAAACTGGTCCAGTTACAACAATATCTACATTATCGCTTGACACGATGTTCGCACCACCAAAAAACATAAACAGAGAAGCGACAA
>CAZOXE010000034.1:0-5666 GCA_964583835.1 uncultured Candidatus Saccharibacteria bacterium
TCTTTCCATTCGACTTCTTGTCGAACTAACAGATTTTTTGCGAGTTGAGGGTTTTTTAGTATTTTCATAACAGCCTTTTCCATTCTTACTGACTGTGACGCCTTTGCCAAAATAACATCATTTGGTTTTATTATTTCTGCAAGAAACTGTCCAGCTTCTTCTGCTGTATTAAAATGTTTTACTTTTTTTAGTTTTTTGTTTTCTGCAGCTTCAGCTATATCGCGAGACCTAACTCCAACTGTCACAAGAATCTTTGCTATTTTTGCGACCTTCTCCCCCATTTTCTTATGTTCTGCTATCGTGTACTCTCCAAGTTCCATCATATCTCCAAGCAAAGCAATTTTTCTGCCTACTGTTTCAATTTCATTAAGAGTATTCAGTGCTTCATCGAGCGCAACAGGAGATGAATTATAAGTATCATCAATTATTATTGAATCGTTTACACCTTCAAGTATCTTCATCCTTCCTCTTGGTGATATATGATTTTCGAGTGAATCTTTTATTGATAGAGCCTTGATGTTCTGTGACTCAGTTGAAGCAAGCGCTGCGAGGATTGGATATACATGATGAGAACCCAGAACTCCATCTAAATTTACTGGAATACTTGAACCTCCTATATTTACTCTAAACTGTATTCCCTTTGGTTTGCCGTTTTCATCGTAGGAAATTTGATAATGTGAAGCATTAATATGAGCAGTAGTATCAAAACCATATGTGTAAACTTTATTCATTGGTTTTGCATATTTTGCAAAAGATAGCACATCTCTATCGTCACTATTTAGAATCAATGAGCCTTTTTCTTTTAGCGCCTCAACTAAATATCTTTTTTCTCGCTTCACATGTTCCGGTGATGTAAAGTACTCAACGTGAACAGGCGTATCGCTCAATCTAGTCACCACAGCGACGTCTGGTTTTATCCATTTACATATTTTTTTTATATCTTTTGGTCGATCAGCTCCAATTTCTAAGACTAACCATTTAGGATACTCAACTCTAAAAAGAATCATCCACACTCCCTTTAAAATATTTTCAATCCACACGAGGATATTGTTCCAGCCATTTGGACATCCGAGCACAGTGAGTGGAACACCGATTTCACTATTAAAACTTTTTTCATTTTTCCTTACATAAAAAACTGGAGAAAAAGTCGTGTAAATTGCATCTTTTGTAGATGTCTTTCCGACACTTCCAGTAACAGCAACTATCATTGGCTTATATTTATGTAAAACAATTTTAGCCTCAATTGTTATTATCCAAACTATTATTTTTTTAAGAAATTTTTTCATTATCTTTGCAAATTTCTGTCAGGAGGTATCTCGTAATAATTGATCAAATATTCGGTCATATTCATAAATGGCACTGTGAGGGTCTGTGACGCATACTGTACCCCCTTTGGATCAATGGTATAGATCAGTACAAGGAATTCTGGCTTATAGGCAGGGAAATAGCCAAAAAATGAGTGCATATACCTATCATTATAATAGCCTCCCTCACCATCGGCTATCTGGGCTGTACCAGTTTTAGCAGCAATACTGTGGTTTGGCAAACTTACTGTACCGCCCAAAAGCGCCTCATCAACAACCTTGACCAGCATTCTGGTTATCTCTTCCGATGTTTCTTTTTTTAATACAATTTCGACTTTATTGTCTGGTTCGATTGTTTTTGATCCTCCAAAATCAAATACAACCTTTTTAACAATATGTGGACTAATTAATTTCCCACCATTTCCTAAAGACGACAGTGCCTTTGCTACCGAGACTGCATTCATAGCGATTCCTTGGCCAAAAGATGCAGTTGCATATTCAATCAGTCTAGGACTTTCCATATTTTCAAAAAGAGGACTTGCTTCATTTGGTAAATCTATTCCAGTTTCTTCTCCAAGTCCAAAATTGAAAAAATATTCTCTTAGCGTGTCTTTACCCATCAATTCCATTGCCTTTGCTACACCTGTGTTTAATGATTGGTTCAAGACTTCTTGCATATTTACTGTTCCCCTCCCTTTTCCATCATAGTTATATATTGTCTTTCCGTCGTATGAAGCATTTCCGGCATCATAATATGTCGTTTCTGCAGTAATTGATTTTGAATCGAGTCCAGCAGCAATTGTGAGAGGTTTTATAATTGAACCAAACTCATAAACGTCTTCTACAAGAGGATTTGAAAATACATTTATATCAGTTTCGTTAAAGAAATAATTTGGGTCAAAGTCGGGATATGATCCGATGGCGTATATTTCTCCATTATTTGGATTTATGATTATGCCTCCAGTCTCTTGTGAACTCCAAGTTTTATTTATTTCCTCAAGAACTTTCTCAAATTCTGCTTGGACAAATGGCTCAATAGTAAGAACTATATCACCCTTAACCTGCCTCTTATTATCTACAACATCTTGAATACCAGAAAATAATTCAGCAAAAAAATTCACAAAGACTTTACTTGTATTCCTCTCTAAGACATCTTCATAATATCTTTCAAGTCCATATTGTCCCTCAAGAAGGTCACCGTTATATGAAATGAAACCAAGTGTTTGGCTGGCAAGACTACCACCCGGATAATATCTCCATTTTTCTTTATATATTTTTACACCAGGAATATTTAAACTAGCTATTTTATTTCCGACATCTTCGTCGATTTTCTTTTCTATATCTTCGTATGGGTCAAATTTTTTTGAAGCTTTTGCAATAAAAGTGTCTTTATCAATAGTTGGAACAAGTTCATTCAATTTTCTATAGGCATATTCGGAATCAACTATCTCACTAGGAATAATTGCTAATTTATAGCCACTATTTAATGTAGCAGCACTGATCAATTTACCCTCTTTTGTTTCAAAATAAATATCTCCCCTATCAAAAATTTCCTCTCCTGGTTTTAGATATTGCCTATCTGCTTTCTCGCTATATAAATCACCATAAACCACTTGTATGAAATAAAGGCGCACTGTCAAAACAATAGCAAATACTATTACAATAAATGTAATTAATCTTATGAACCAAACAGACCTACCTTTCATTTGGATATTGATAAGTAAGTTCCTTATTCTTCCCTAGACTTACATACAATTCTTTTTCAGGAGATGCCAATCCAAATTCGTGTGCTTTTTCAACACTTAATTCCTCCTGAAGTCTAATGTATTTATACTCAAGTCTTGCAATCTCTGATGCAATTTCTGAAGCTTTCTCCTCAATAATTGCCCTTTCAGAGGCACTAGCAACAGCCACATGAACAAGGTATGAATATGTAATAACTAATAAGAGTGACAGTGCACCTGCGCAGTACAATACTTTCTTAGCGTATGAAGATATTTCTTTAATTTTATATGCCATTTTTTTGAAGAACTCTAAGTTTTGCGCTTCTTGACCTTGGATTTTCCCCCACCTCATTCTCCGTTGGTACAATCGGCTTTTTGGTGATAATCACTCCTCCCTCCTTTTGTTTTTCCCTAAAATAGTTTTTTATGATTCTGTCCTCAAGACTGTGAAAACTTATGATTGCCATTCGTCCATGAGACGAGAGGTGATCATATGCTTTCGGTAAAAATTCCTTTATGTTTTCAATCTCATTGTTTGTCGCGATCCTTAGCGCTTGAAACGTCTTTGTTGCCGGATGAGTTTTTGATCTTCGTGCCCAAAATGGCACTGAGTCAAACACTAATTCCTTTAACTCACGCGTTGTTTTTATTGGTGAAGTTTTTCTTTTTTCAACAATATTTTTCGCAATTCTTCTTGAAAACTTTTCGTCAGCATATGACCATAGGATCTGAGCGATGTTCTCCTCATCCCACGAATTTACGATGTCATAAGCATTGAATAGCGATTTTTTTTCTGGATCAAAGGCCATATCAAGCGGTTCATCTTTTTGGAAACTAAATCCTCTCTTCGAATAATCTAGTTGATAACTTGATAGACCTAAATCAAGCAAGATCTTGTCAACACTCATGAGCCCAAGAGAATCAAGAGCCTCATCTAAATTTTTATAATTAGATTTCATAAAAGTTATATCGCATGGAGAATCTTTTAGATTTTGTTTTGCGATCTCGATTGCCTCACTATCGAGATCAAGAGCGATTACTTTTATTGATTTTCCTGACTCACAAATTGCTTTTGTGTGCCCCCCAAGACCAAGTGTTCCATCAATCACGATGTCACCGTCTTTGAGATCCAAACTTTCAATCACTTCTTTTAAAAGAACTGGTTTATGCATGACTATATAGCCCCAATTTCTCCCAACTTCTCAGCCATACTATCTGCGTTTTTGAGAACTTTCTTTTTGTACTCAGCCCAAGCTTTTTCATTCCAGAGCTCAATTCGATTATGTACTCCAGTGAAAACTATTTTTGATTTTAGTTCGGCGAAATTCCTTAGATTTTCTGGGATAAGGATTCTGCCAATTGAGTCCACATCGACTTCGGCCGCACCTGCAAGCATAAACCTATTAAAACTTCTTGAGTCAGATTGTCCGATACTTAATTCGGAAAGTTTTTTTGCAATCTTTTCCCATTCATTTAGTGGGTATAGGAATAGACAGTTATCAAGTCCGTGAGTCACTATCACTTTTTCTCCAAGCTCCTTTCTAAATTTGGAAGGTAGTGAAACACGTTTCTTGTCATCAATTGAATGTGTAAATTCGCCGATTAACATTGTCTTTTAGGGATAAATTTTATTTATCCCACCTTATCCCACTTAGTTACTATTTTAAACCACTTTGAGCCATTCTATGAAACAAGTTATCCACACATTTGCACCTAACAATTTTAATACGTTGACGATTTGACAAAATCTATAGATTTGATATAATATGCAAAGAAGTCTAGTAAGTTTGTTTGTTCTCCGGATTAGTAGTCGGCTCTTCCCCTAAGGGGTCTTGTCTCGGAACAGGCAAATTCTCGAAAGAGTGTGACAACTCGCACTGCCTAAAGCAAGCCCGATGTTAGTGGCCCAGAATAGGCATCGTTGCTTAAAAAATAAAAAGAAGGAGACAATGACCCCCGATGTATGCGCATACGTTGGGGGTCATTTTTTATAAAAAAACACCCTTAAAGGTGTTGAAATATGGGTCAAAGGATTTGCAGTACTATAATTTTGTTTTTGTCTACAAATACAATTTTTTTGTACTTCGGCAGAACAATGGCATTATTTGGAATGTTCAAGATTTTTTTGCTTACAGACCTAACCGTCTTTCCTTGTTCTGTTTGCCACTCTCTCTTGTTTTCAGGAAATATTGTTGATTTCTTTACTGATGTCGATTTGTTCAGAGAGAGAACACAAAATCCATTATTACTGATAAATGAAGAAAAAGTTGCGATATGAAGGATTCCGTTCATCCTCACGTGTCGCCAAATCTTTTTGCTGAAGACAGTTCTTAATTTCAACCTCCAGATAGTGATTCGTATAGGCGCCTTTTCTATCGCAGACTTTTCAATCAGTTTATTAAGGTACTCTTTTACTTCCACAACGACCTCCTCTTGGTTCTTTCCTAAGACTAATCAAAATTGTGGTTAAGTCAACCAATACACTACTATTAATTTAACTACTACGATAAAAATTAACGTAATAAAAGCAAAAGCGCCAAGTGTTTTTGCAAAAAATTTAATAGCCTCATCTCTTTTTCCTTCAAGAAACAACAGAACAGGTTCGTAGAAAAATAGATATCCCATAAAAGCAACTGAC
>CAZOXE010000035.1:0-5471 GCA_964583835.1 uncultured Candidatus Saccharibacteria bacterium
TTGTAAACATGGGCGCCACTAAATAAGACCTGAGGGCCTAAACCAAAGTTTTTGTTCCATTTGTGATTTGTTAGTCAATAAACTGCGGCTTACTCCTACTAACATTATACTCCTTTGCCAAACAACAGTATTTGTAATAGTTGAAAACTTTTCAGGACTAGCGCTTCGTACTCCGTTGAAGTATTATCATCCTATGAAATTACTCGGTATAGATTATGGAACAAAAAGGATAGGTCTCGCTGTTTCTGACGATAGTGCAAAACTAGCGTTCCCTTATTCAGTAATCAAAAATACTGAAAATTATAAAACAGTGATTTTGAGTATCCTAAAAAAAGAAAATATAAAAGAAATAGTAATTGGCGAATCAAAAGACTTTGAAATGAAAGATAACCCCATTATGAAAGACGTTAATGATTTAAAAGAAACATTAGAAACAAATAATTTTAAGGTTTTTCTCGAGCCAGAATACTTTAGCACTGTAGAGGCCTCAAGAATAAAAGAAAAGGACGAGATGATTGACGCACGAGCAGCGGCAATAATATTGCAAAGTTATTTAGATAAACAAAAAAATAATATGAAAGATAAAATTTCTTACGAGGATTATTCAAAAATTGAAAAGAAAATTGGAAAAAAAGTGTCTGCAGATAAAAACGAGAACTCAGATAAACTATAGCTATTAAAGGTTGATTTTGGTGAGGAAAAAATCCGACAAGTCGTCTCTGGTATTGCAAAATATTTTGAAGACCCTACAACACTTGTTGATAAAAAAGTCTTATTTGTTACAAATCTCGAACCGAGAAAATTGATGGGTTACGACAGTGAAGCAATGATATTGGCTGCCTCTGATAATGACGGAAATTTTTCACTTCTTGAGTCTCAAAACGTTAGACAAGGCTCATCTATAAAATAGGATTTAATAAATCGGCTATATTAAATAATAGTGGTGGTGTTATAATTAATAGTAATGACAAACAGTTCTTATTCAAAAGAAGGTTTGAACTTTCTAAAATTTTTTTCAATACCAAAATACCTTGAAATGCCCCACTCAGGTATTGATATCTCTGATGAGCATATAAGATTTATGTCTCTAAAAAAGTCGAAATTTGGACAAATTCCTTTGTCTTACGGAGAAATAAAAATACCTAAGGGTGTAATAGACGGGGGTGAAATCCAGGACAAAAATACACTTGTAAAAATACTATCTGACATCAGAAAAGATAATAATTTTAAATTTATTAAAGCATCTCTACCCGAGGAAAAAGCTTATTTTTTCGAGACAGAACTACCGAAAGTTGAAGACCTAAATATAAAAGAAGCGGTAGGTTTCAAGATGGAAGAAAATATTCCCTTAGCGCCAAATGAATCAGTCTATGAATACCAAATCATCCCAAATCAAATTGTAGAATCAAAAAAACTACTATTAAATGTCTACGCAATAAATAAAGAAGTGGTTAATAATTACCTTGAGCTATTGTTAGAAGCCGGCTACATACCACTCTCTTTTGAGATAGAGTCAAATGCATCTTCAAAGTCATTTATTCCCGAAAACCTAGCAAAAACATTCCTTGTAATGTCTCTCGGGGACACAAAAACAGTACTCTCTATCATTTCAAGCGGACTAACTAGAATGACTTCGACCGTGGGTATAGGTTCAGATATGTTAATTGAGGCAATAAGGCACTCAAAAAATTTGAGTGTTGCAGAAGCTGAAAAATTTTTGTTGACAAATAATATCAGGAACGATGGGGATCCTAATATTATTGGGGCTCTTGAAGAATATATGGATTCAATAAAAGTCGGGACTGGAAAACTGATACAATACTGGGAATCATTTTCAGAAAACTCGACTAAAAACACAAAAGTCGACAACATAATGATACTTGGGCCAAATGCATTGATGCCGGGTATTAGAAAAGAATTGACAGAAAAAATTGAGAAGAATGTTGATCTTGTAAATGTCTGGAAAAATTGCTTCTCATACGACGACTACATTCCACCAATACACTTCAGGGACTCATTGAAGTACTCGACAGCCATTGGTCTTTGTCTTTCATAAACATGTTATTAAATTTATTACCAGAAGAATATAAAAAGGAGTTAATAAACGAGTATAGACTTCGGTTTCTAGTGTCTTTATCAATAATAATCTCGATATTTTTCGTAGTTACTTCAATCCTGTTGGTTCCCTCATATGTATTTTCGAGATATGAAATAAATTTTTCAGAACAAAGGCTTAATGATATAAAAAGTGATCCAATTTATGATGGCATAAACAATCTTGAATCAGAGATAAACAGTCTGACAAAGGAAATAGAAACAATCGAAAAATACAAGAGTTTGAATATTACTGATCTTGTATTAAAAATTACACCAAGTGAGGCGGGTATAACCATAGACAGCTTTAGCCTAATAAATGAAAAGGATGTATCACATTTGACCGTTCGAGGCATGGCCTCAAACAGAGATACATTGGTAATGTATATAAACAAATTAAAGGAAGATGAAATGTTTGAAAGTGTTGAGTCACCAATTTCTAATTTTATAAAAGGACAGGACTCGCCTTTTAATATAAGAATTACATTAAACGGAAACAAAAATGAATAATTCTTTTCGCATAAAAAAAGATAATTCCTTTAAAACCGCACTGATACTGTTTTTGGTATCTGCATCATTATTGTCGACATTGATATTCTTTATTTACTCTAACCATAAAAATGCTGAGGTCCTAAAAAACCTGATATCAATTGAGTTAGCAAAGAAAGATCAAGTGGGTCTTTTGAAGGAGACAATAGAAAATAATTTAAACAAGACTAAAATTATATCTTCCCAATTTATTCAAAAAGATAATGCGATACCCTTTCTTGAAGAAATTGAAAGTCTAGGTGCGCTATCAGGTACAAGTGTCGAAATAATCGGCGTTGACCAAAATATCTGTGACAAAGACTGTGATTATCCTGACACGCTTGAAGTAAAGCTCTTAGCAAAAGGAAATTGGGGTCAGGTGTCAAACTTCCTTTCTTTACTAGAAACTATGTCTAAAAAAATAATTATTAATTCTTCAGATATGTCGTTGAGAACGAGCGAATCAGAAGAATATTGGCAACTTGATATGGTAATGCGTGGTTTTCTTAAATAAAATGAAAATTGATTTTAAAAAAATAATAAGTAAGTTTTCTTTTAAAAAAAGAGTAAGTGAGCCCTCCCTATTTGTAATCTTTAAAGACAGATATTTTGATTGGAAGGTTCTTGTAGTTCTTTTTGGTGTGTTAATGTTGTGTTCCTTTATTATAACTTCAGCAGTCTTTCTTGATTTATCCAACGAAGAGTTGTTTGTCACAGAACCAAGCGAATTACCAACCAAAAAAGTAGATCAGCAAAAGCTTGACGGAATATATGAGGAAATTGTGTTAAAGGAACAAAGACACAAGGATTTGATAAATACACCTATTCAAATAAACGACATATCAAGATAAGGTTGAATTTTTATCAAAAATATCATAGTTTATATAAGAACTTGAAAATGCTCCCGTAGTTCAATGGACAGAACGAGAGACTTCTAATCTCTAGATCTAGGTTCGATTCCTGGCGGGAGCGCCCCGATAAAAAAGACCAGATTTTTCTGGTGTTTTTTATTGGTAGGAGGGCCCCTGGAATCGAAGCCTAATTGAGATATTTTGCGATGGTGAGCCTGTCGAACCAAAAGCAAAATATCCAATTGGGGTACTGTTCCTGTAAGGAAAGATTCCTGGCGGGAGCGCCCCCAACAAAAAAGGTCAATCCAGTAGATTGACCTCAGCAATTTCGTGGTGCAAAAGATTCATGGCCCCATCATAATAAACCGAACCTTTGACTTTCTTACCCATAAGAATCATCTTGAGCCAAACAACATCTCCAGCGAGCATGTTATCAACTGGAATCTCGTCAAACGGAAACCATGTGAACTTACACATCTCTTTTGTGTCCTTAGGATCACCATTCCAACCAGTAACAACAAAAATGTGGACTTTAAATATCAAAATATTGTCTTTGTAAAAATCAATTAAAGCCCGCTTTTCTAAATCCCAGACAATCGTTTTCAACCCAGACTCTTCAAAAATCTCGCGGGTTGTAGCTTGTTCAGGCGTCTCCCCATTCTCTATGTGGCCACCTGGTCCATTCCATTTTCCAGCTCCGATTTTTTGATTTTTAATTCCAAGAAGAACTCGTCCATTTCTTATTGGAAAGGCAATTGTTCCCTCTTTCATATACACATCCTTTCTTTGCTCTTTATATCATTTATCAGGCAAAAATAAAACCCTATGAATAGGTTTTATTTACGACGTAGTGCGAGAGAAATTGAAAAATAAGGTTTTTCAATTTCCGAGCCGAGGAGATAAATATAGTCCCTAATACTCCACTGATTTATGCGTCATCACACAAAACAAGAAGGGGTTAGAACCACACCGAGACCTACTTACAATAACTCTATTTTTTATCTATTTTTTTGATAAGTTTGGCTAATCGTGATTTCTTTCTAGCGGCCGTGTTCTTTTTGATCGTGTTCATTTTTGCCGCCTTATCGATTGCTTTATAAGCATCTTTTAGACTATTTTTAGCATCGCCAACCTTTCCCTCTCTGATTAATTTTTTTATCTTTTTAACAATTGAGTCGATCTTGTCTTGCCTTCTCATATTAAAAACCTTCTTTTTGGCAGAAGCCCTTATTACCTTTTTTGCTGATTTTGTTATAGCCATATTTATTGTGTAACCAATAAACTACCATGTTAAATTGAAAACTGCAACCTGTGCTACTATAGAGGCATGATTTCCAAAATTACCGGTAAAATCGCTAAACTTGACCTTAGGTTCGTGATTATTGATACAAACGGCATTGGATACAAGATATTCACAACAAGCAGTGCGATAGAAAATCTAACTCATATAAACAAAAACGACGAAAGCGCCTCCCTTTGGACTCATTTTGCTGTAAGAGAAAACTCTCAAGAACTCTATGGTTTTATGGATTACAAAGAGCTCGAATTTTTTGAAATGTTACTGACTGTTTCTGGTATCGGCCCAAAGACGGCGCTAGCTGTATTAAACACCGCCTCTGTGGATACAATAAAAGAAGGGATTCAATCAGGCGATTCAAGTTATTTAACTAAGGTCATTGGTATAGGAAAAAAAATTGCTCAAAAGATTGTGCTCGAGTTAAAAGACAAACTTGGATCATTTGAAATGTCCGAAGGAAGTGTTTTGAAAGAAGGGGTTCTTGCAATAGAAGCATTAAAGTCGCTTGGTTATAGCGAGCGTGATGCACGAGAAGCTGTACAAGGAATAGACAAAAACCTCAGCACTCAAGAAATAATTCGTGAGGCCTTAAAAAACTTGGGTAATGGGAAATAAAAAAACCGCTATTTAAGCGGTTTGTTTTGGTTGCACGAAACGCGTTCTCTCGACTACCACAGAGACTTCTCTCCATGAGCTGGCTG
>CAZOXE010000036.1:0-5362 GCA_964583835.1 uncultured Candidatus Saccharibacteria bacterium
TTTGATTCAGGTACTGGCTGGCCGAGTTTTTATGACGCTATTCCAGGAAGTGTAGAATTTCACGAAGATATAAGTCTTGGTTCAGCAAGAACAGAAGTAACATGCTCTAGATGTGGTTCTCATCTAGGGCATATTTTCGATGATGGGCCACAGGATAAAACTGGGAAAAGATATTGCATCAATTCCGTGTGTCTTGATTTGAAAAAAGAATAGTGATAACTTTTGACTAGAAAGAGAGGTGAGGTATGTCGTGGTTAGATGAAAATGAGCTTCTTTTTAAGGATGACGTCGTTAAGACACCAACAAATTCCGATGAAAAAGTAGTGACAGGTTGGTACCCTCCAAATTCAGCCGTTTGGTATGGTTTCTGCAAGATAATGAAAGCTGTGTGCTTCATTATTTTCCTTGTTCCAATTATCTGGCTTATTTTCTCAAGGAAGTAATAATCAAAAACCCCGCTTTCGCGGAGTTTTTTAATGCAATATGTCCCTTTACACCTCGCACTTACCTGATGAGCAAGCGTATTCCTTTGCACCCTGAGTATTGTCTTGCTGTTCGTAGTACGGAAGTTTTGAAAAATCAATATCACCAATTTCCTTCAGCCTCTTTTCGTATTCTTCTTTTGTTATTTCTTCATATGGAGCGAGTTGATAAACATGATCGTCTTTTGGCAAAAACGCGAGACCTCCGACAATATCCCAATTCTTCAAGATAAAGTCTGCAACCTGTACCCATTCATCATCACTAATATAGACAGTTACCGAAGGATTGTGTTCAACAAAGTTTACTTTCAATCTTTTCCATTCAGTTAAAAGATCCATTGCTGATACCTGATCTTTTGTAATTGCTCCTTCCGGTGCTTTAACGGGGAATTCAAGAACCATAGTTGTCGCATTTGAAATTGAATATCCAATTTCTGGTTTTATTGGAACGCCCTGATCTTTTAGAAGTTGTAGTAATGGATCACTCTTCGCAATTCTTACTCTTCTAATATAATATTTTGAAAACCATGGGTGCATTCCTGATCCAACTCCCATCATTTGTCCAGAGTTTCCGTGAGGTTTCACGCATGTTACTGCTGTGGATTCATTGATGCCAAATCTTTTTGCATATTTTTTATTTGTTTTCACAGCCTCGTCTCTTAAGATTGCAAGGGTCTTGTCATCTCTTACAAGAGGATTATCGTAATATCCTGTGATTGAAACTCCGAGTAGTCTTTCTTCGTCACAATTTTTCTTCCATCTTTTATCGATGTAACCAAAATTTGTAAGAGTTGCTTGGTATGTTCCTAAGAGAGTTGCGATTCTTACTTTGTTCTTCAAAGTTTCCAAAGTATCTTCTGGTCTAACAACGATTGATGAAAGGTTACAAAATTGCCTTGATCTCAAAACAATTTCTCCGCAAGGGTTTACTCCAATTTGTGGTTGATCTTTTATCTTTTCCCAACGTCTTGCTGGAACTTGTTTTTCTAGACTTCCTCTATTAAAAATTCCTCTTTCACCAGCACCTGATCTTACAAGAGATGTCCATTCGTCTAGGAAGGTAGTTGCATTTGGTTTCTCTAGATAAACAGCCGAATTATTTGCCATAGATCTTTGGCCGTTTGTTAGGTAAAATTGGCCACTTTTTGCCTCTCTCATAGACGCATCGTCCAAATCAGATAGAGAAATCAAGGCACTTCGGCGAACCCCTCCAGAGACCACAATAAGCCCAATTTGGCAGATAATATCGTGTAGATCTATAGTTGATAGTCTTCGGTTTTGCCTTGCAAGAATTCTCTTCTTTGTGAATTCAATTAATTCAATCAATGGTTGAGGTCCTGATGCTCTTCCTCCCATTGTTTCAAGTCTCGCTCCTGATGGTCTGACTTTTGAATAATCAAAATCAATATCAAATCCATCTGCCCACGCTTTGCATCCAGCAACGAACGCATCGGCCCACCCTTCTTTACTATCTTCAACAACATATGGTTTTAATTTTTTTCCAGTCTGTCGTTTGATTTGTGGAAACTGATGTACGTTTTCTGCTTCGACTGAGAATCCAAGTCCCGCTCCGCACATTGAAATGTACATAATGTCGCCGAGATCTTGCCATTCTGTTGGCGCAACATAAGAACAGTTGTATGCACAAACATTTGTTTTTCTCGCAGCTTTTCCTGCAGACCAAAGTAATCGTTGAGATCCGTTTACATCTTGTTTTAGAATTGCTTCGCGCGCTTCTTTATATTCTTTGGCGGTCAACTTGTTTCCAATATTTTCTTTCATGAAACTCATGTATCTGTCGACTGATTCAATCCAAGTTTCTCTTCTACCTTTTTCTGGAATCCATCTTGAATAAGAGAGATAGTAAATAAATTCATTGTAAGGAGTTTTGAAATATTTACTTGACTGCTTCACAAGTTTTTTTACACCTTCTGGAATCATTCCTTGTTGATCTCTGAGTCTTGATCTTTCTTCTCTGTACAAAATATATGCTTTCGCGGTCTTTACATATTCTGCAAGGATGAGTTGTCTCTCAACTGCGTCTTGAACATACTCAACTTCAGGTACAAAATTTTTTACTTTCTTTGTTGTCCTAACCAAATCTGCAAAAACCATATTTGCGACCATACTTGCTTCGAGATCCGAGCCTTCACCGCTTGCTTTCATCGCCTTAAAGACTGCATTTGCAATTTTTCTGATATCAAATGGAACCAAAGTACCATCTCTTTTTTTTATTTGTTTTACTAGATCACTTTCTTTTACTTTTGTTCCTTGTAATCCGACTGATGCAGTCTTTGCTTTGTCCATTTTTTTGCTTTGGTTAGTTTGTAATTTCTTCACTAGTTAATTTTATCTAAAAAATCGTGTTGATATACTGTGGAAAACCCTATAAAATGGTATAAGAGAACAAATAATTTTTAGTGTAAAGAAAGTGCTCCAAAAAAATGTTTTATTAGTTTGTTTTTCGGCGATCGCTAATCTCGGAGATGAAAAAATCTATTTTTTATGAAAATTTTTGATAAAAAATCAGTGAAATTTGTGCTGTTGGCAATAATTTTTATAATATTTTTTACTTTAGTGTTTTTGGGTTCTAAAAATGACAATAAAAACCGCACGGAACAGTTTTTTGTCAGATTTATTGATAGTCAAGCTGTATTTAGTGTCGAAGTTGCAAAGGAAAAGGCAGAAAGAGTTAAGGGTTTGTCAGGAAGAGAGGCTTTATTAAAAGGAGAGGGTATGCTCTTTGTGTTTGAGGTAAGTGATAGGCATGGTTTTTGGATGAAAGACATGAAATTTCCTTTGGACATCATTTGGATTGATGATAACAAGAGGGTTGTGCATATAGAAGAGTCTGTGGACCCAAATACATACCCAAAAACATTCTATCCAGAGCAGGATTCTAGGTATGTGCTCGAGATAGGAGCGGGACTATCGGCAATAAACGACATAAAGGTGGGTCAGTATGTGAGTTTTGAGGAGAATATTTGATTTTAGTTTAAAAAGATGATATAATTATAGGTAGAACTGTGTTGGGTGATTGCTCCAGCTTTTGCTGGGGAGGAAAGTCCGAACACTCATCAGCTTCAGGCTGATAGAAGGGTAGCGGGTAACGCCCGTCCGAAGCGATTCGCGAGGTGCGAGCAGAGACGTCTTTAGCCGAAAGGCTGAGACCCCCTATGGGGTGACGCTTGTAGTAATACAAGATTGAAACGGCTAAATCCTTACCTGGGTGCAAGGCCGAGTCTCAATACTCTGTATTGAGAAGTGCCGCTTGATCTGCTTGGTAACAAGCAAGACAGATAAATAATCATCGCCTTTTTAAGGTACAGAATTCGGCTTACAGACACAGTTCAAATAAATCAAAATCCACCGCCAAAAGCGGTGGATTTTGTTTCTATCTTTTAATTTGACTTACTGGTACAATATCTTTAAATCTAAAGGACACTGTCCCATCTAAAGGACATTTAAATGGTAAATAGAATCTTAAATTTCTTAGGGAAGGAAATAAACGGACTTCATGAAGCCGCATACTTATTGGCTTTTTTTTCATTTCTTTCTCAGCTCCTTGGGCTTGTCAGGGATAGATTATTGGCATCAAATTTTGGGGCGGGAAGCACCCTTGATATCTACTATGCCTCTTTTAGGATTCCTGATCTCATTTTTGTTGGAGTGTCATCACTTGTGGCTGTTTCTGTATTAATTCCGTTTCTCGTCGTGAAGGCCGAAGGGGGTAAAGAAGAAGAGGCAAAATTTGTAAATAATATTTTTTCTGTGTTTTTTATCCTTATTATTGCGATAAGTATAATCGCTTTCTTTTTGGCTCCATATATTTTACCTGTCATTACGCCCGGTTTGAGTGATAGTCCACTATTTAAAGACCTTGTGTTAATGACGAGAATCTTACTCTTGTCTCCAATCTTACTGGGTATATCAAATCTATTTGGAAGCGTCGTCCAGACTTACAGAAAATTTATCTTATACGCAACGAGCCCTATTCTTTATAATCTTGGGATAGTTGTAGGAATAATATTCTTTTATCCAAGTCTCGGAATAACCGGTCTTGCTTGGGGAGTTGTACTTGGTGCACTTTTACATATGATCATTCAAATCCCATTTCTGATAAAACTGAAACTGTTTCCAAGATTTTCATTCAATATTGATTGGGGTTCAATAAAAGAAGTTCTATCTCATTCAATACCAAGAACACTCACTATGGGTTCAACGCAAATCATTTTGATTGTCTTGATTGCAATTGCTTCATTGGTAAGAGAGGGATCGATTGCAGTATTTAATCTTTCTTTTAATCTTCAATCAGTTCCAATGAGTATTGTAGGAGTGTCATACTCTCTTGCAGCTTTTCCTGTTCTTGCAAGTTTGTATACAAAAGGAAAGATACAAGAATTTCTTGATCATCTGCTTGTTGCTGCGCGACATATAATTTTCTGGTCGTTACCTGTAATGGTGATGTTTATTGTTCTTCGAGCTCAGATTGTCAGAGTCGTGTTTGGAGCAGGCGAATTTTCTTGGACAGACACAAGACTTACTGCAGCTGCTCTCGCAATTTTTTCTGTTTCGGTACTTGCCCAGAATTTGATTCTCTTATTTTTGAGAGCTTTTTATTCAAGAGGTGACACAAAGCGACCTCTTATTATCGCGATCTTTTCAGCAATAATTTCTGTCGCCCTTGCGTTTGGTCTGATGAATTTTTTTGAAAACAATAATATTTTTAGATGGTTCTTTGAGGACTTGCTCAGAGTGTCGGATCTTCTTGGTACTTCAGTCTTGATGTTGCCGTTGGCTTATTCTTTGGCGCTTGTAATAAATTGTCTAGCACTTTGGATAATATTTGAACTTGAGTTCAGAAACTTCTCAAGACCACT
>CAZOXE010000037.1:0-282 GCA_964583835.1 uncultured Candidatus Saccharibacteria bacterium
TTTCTTTGCCTCAAGTTTCTGAATGTGACCCTACGCGGAATCGAACCGCGCTTCCAAGCTTGAGAAGCTTGTGTCCTAACCGATAGACGATAGGGCCATAATTGCTAGAATATAACATTTTTTGAACAAAAATAAAGAGGGCTTTGATATAATATTTATATGAATAAGGAAAAGTACACTATAGAAGATTTTGTCCCTCTAATAGTGATATTTATATTAATACTATTTTTTTCAATTTCTCTTACTTATTATTACGATGGGGGAGTTTCATTGTGGATGAGG
>CAZOXE010000037.1:292-5246 GCA_964583835.1 uncultured Candidatus Saccharibacteria bacterium
TGTTTTTTATGGCGTGATTTTTTGTCTGTTTCTCTCTACTAAAAATAATTAGAATAAGTGATTTCGTTGAAGCGTACAGAATGTACGACATCATCGCAAAAAAATCTATAATTTATGCCTACATCTATCCATTTATAGAATTTGCCTTAGGGTTTATGTATCTGTTTGGGTTCATTCCACTTGCGACTGCTATTATTACAATTGTAATAATGGGAATAAGCGCAATCGGCGTACTACAAAAACTTAATAATAGGGAAGTGCTTATGTGCGCTTGCCTTGGGATGGTATTTCAGGTGCCAATGACATGGGTTACATTTTTTGAAGATGTGTTAATGATTGTGATGGCCTTTTTGATGATCTATGGTCTATAAAAAAAGCGGAAGTTGCAGGACTTCCGCTTGAAATATTCAATACAGGTCGCGAACCATGTGGTCGTGACGAGCTTTCGCCATCCTCATAGCCTCGAAGATACACGACTGAGTGATACGAAACCTTGGACCATGACCATTCTTGCGCTTTACTAATCTTTCCTTTCTGTTTGGCGTTGGTCCTCTCGTCTCATGCCCGATAGCGCTTTGAACCAACTCAATAACTCTCTTTCCGTCTTTCGAATTTGGATCAATATCCTGCCTGCACAAGATGTTGCTTACGACAGATGGAATCGCCCAAGGTGGGGTTTTCACCTGTCTTTTTGATAGGAAAGTTGCGATTCTTTTCGCTCTCTCTTCTGGACTCAAATGCTCACCTCCTTCAGTACGATTAATGAACTTCTACCTACTACGATAGCATTTTTTCGAATGAAAGTCAACTTAAAAAACTAGAAAAGTGACTCAACGATTGCTTTTACAAGAGCTCCATCTGCTGTGCCTTTGAATTCTTTCATCACAGCTCCCATAAGTATTCCGGTCTTTGATTTGTCAGTTATTCCAAGTTCTTCTTTTTTGGCAATAGAAACTTTTTTTATCTCCTTCTCACTCGCCATTTGTGGCATGAATTCCTCAACAACCTTAAGTTCTGCTTGCTCGTGTTCTACAAGATCAGGCCGATTGCCTTTAGTGAACTGTTCTATTGAATCCCTTCTTTGCTTGACTTGTCGTTTGATTACAGACAGTGCGTCATCATCGGAGATATTTTCATTGGGTTTCTTTCCTTTTGCAACAAGCTCGTTTACGAAAGCGCTTGAAAGACCACGAAGCGTTGTGAGTCTTACTTCATCTTTTGCTTTCATTGCGTCTTTAATTTGTTCTTTTATTGTTTCTTGAATTGTCATATTTTTGATTTTAACATATTTAGCACTTCTATTCATATGATAGAATATTTTACATGGACCCAATTCTTGTAGTCGTTTTTATAGCTCTCGTAGTTATTGTCATTGCCAATATCCTTATATATCTAAGGCTTTCCTCAAAGGGGGAAGATAGCAAGGGACAAAGTCTACTTCTTCAACAATTAAACGAACTCTCGAGAACTGTCGATCAGAAATTAGGCCAGTCGGCAAAGGATATGCAAGATTCGATGCGACACCAATCTACTGAGGCGCAAAGAATTATCAGGGATGTTACAGAACGCCTCGTGCGTCTTGATGAGACAAATAAGCAAGTTATCTCTTTTGCAGATCAGCTTCAGAATCTTCAAGATGTTTTGAAAAATCCAAAACAGAGAGGTATTTTGGGTGAATATTATCTTGAAACGCTTTTAAAAAATGTTTTACCGCCTGGAAGTTTTCAAATGCAATATCCTTTTAAAGACGGGACGATTGTTGATGCAGTGGTTTTTGTGAAAGATAAAGTTATTCCAATTGATTCAAAGTTTTCTCTAGAAAATTACAATAGAATTGTTGAGGAAAAAAATGAGTCTGAAAGAGTAAGGTTGGAAAAAGTTTTTGAGAATGATTTAAAAAATAGAATCATTGAAACATCAAAATATATAAAACCGTCAGAAGGCACGATGGACTTTGCTTTTATGTTTATTCCTCATGAAGCAATTTATTATGATCTATTGGTGAATAAAATTGGCGTCTTGAATGAAGAAAATGAAAATCTGATTCAGCGTGCAGCAGGGAAGTATAAAGTAATAATCGTTTCCCCAACATCATTTCTCGCATATTTACAGACTGTCATGCAGGGGCTCAAAGCAATGCAGATTGAAGAGTCGGCAAAGGAGATAAGAAAGAATATAGATAAATTGCAAAAACACATAATGAGTTACGACGAGTATTTGCATAAGCTTGGTCAGCATCTTGGGACCACCGTAAACACCTATAATTTGGCTTATAAGGAGTTTAAAAAGGTAGATAAGGATGTTTACCGAATTACAGGAAAAGCCTCAGGAATCGACCCAGAATTGATCGAGGGCCCAGATAGGGAATAGGGTGTTATAAAAAACCACCCAGCGATCACTGGGTGGTTGGGGTATTCATACCCCTCATGTGCTACATCTTGCCTTTACTTCATCAGGAATGAATTCCTCGATTGTTGAATGAGGAATTTTACCTGTTTTTGCTTGCCGGAAGAGTTCATTAAAGAACTGCTCAATTCCTTCATCAAATAAGATTTGCTCAACCAACGTGCTAGGTTCTTTGACTGTCTGATTGTCTACAGCCATAAGGCTCCTTGTTGAATTTTGTTAGGTACCTGCCAAATCTAACATAAAAAAGGTAGACTGTCAAACATATATTTGTTTCCAGACGAGCGTCTTGCATAAAGTTAATAATTGTGTAAAATATAGGTTCTATAAAAATGGCTGAAAAAACAAAGAAAACAACAAAAAAAACAGTAAAAGCTCCGACAAAAAAAGCGGAAAGTAAATCTAATGTTAATGAATTTGCTGTGATTGTCACTGGTGGAAAACAGTACAGGGTATCCGAAGGACTCTATTTTAATATTGAAAAAATTATGGGTGATTACAAGGTAGGGGACAAAGTTGTTTTCGATAAAGTGATTCTTGTTGATGATGGATCAAATACGACTATTGGGACTCCTTACATCGATGGTGCAAAGGTTGAGGCTGAAATTCTTGAAATTGGAAGAGGTAAAAAAATTGAAGTGGTTAAATATAAACAAAAAAGCAACTACTTTAAACTTAGAGGACATAGACAACCATTCTTTAAGGTCAAGATTACAAGTATCAAATAATTAGAATCTATTTTTTAAAGCATTTTTTAAGGTTTCGTCGTCTGAGTATTCAAGTTCAGTACCAGTAGACAACCCCCTTCCCAAATGGGAAATTTTTATTTTATGTTCGTTGATTAGGTCTTTTAATAATCCTTCAATATATTGCGCTGTGTTGTCTCCTTCTGGATTGAGGTTCATTGCAAGTATTATTTCATTCAAACCATCTTTTTCTATCCTTTTTTTTATCCTTTCCAGAATTGGAACCGAACCTCCAAGCACAAAATATACACCATTGTACAAGTGAGATTTTTCAATATGTTCTAGGTCCGCATCGCGAGGAACAATCATTAATATCTTTCTGTCTCTATTAGCATTCCTCTCAATTGGTGAAGTCTTTGAACTAGATGCATCTTTTTGAAAGTACTGAAATGACATTTCACATAATGAAATATTTTCTTTAACTAATTTAATTGATTCTGCTAGTTCTCTTACGGTATGAGGATCTTCAGTTAGGAGATAATAGACAAATCGTTTGGCCTGTCTTGGGCCTATACCTGGAAATTTTCTAAAGAAATCTTCAAGTTTTCTCGCATTTGTCATTAGGGGTATATTTTATCATGAAAAAAGCCCCGGTTCGCTTGTCGCTTACCGGGGCCCGATCTCATTTCCTTTTTTAGAGTCTTTTTTCTTTTTAGTAGCTACTCCGTGTGAGATTTTGTTTTTTTGCCCACCGGAGAGACCAGCCGTGCGATAGGTTGCCCACGCTACTGGACCCATCGGTTTACTCATCGTTCCGTCCGAGATCAAGGAAACCCCATACTCGTCAGTAGAAGGGGAAAGGATGTGCCGAAGCACAGAGGTACTAGACTTTCAAACTGACTAACCTTTCTATATTATAGCAAAACCTGATAATTTGTCAAGTAAAAAAGTAGGTTAAACCTACTTTTCAAAAATAATAGTATAAACATCAGTCAATTTGGTAAAGTTTCCTTCGCCAATTAAAAATTTAACACCCATTCTATCTCCTCCGTAATAATTATCGAATATGATAATTCCTTGTGCGACGATAGAACCACTCCTATCTCTGACCACAAAAAGACTTGTTTCACTCTGGTTTGTAGTTAGAAGTCTTTCAAATGTCAGTCCGTTTTCTGATACATCTATAGCTTTGAATAAGACATTATTTGGATAAGTATCATGATTTGGTTCTTTTACAACAGTATATTTGTACACACTCAATTCATTTGCGAATCTAGCAATCGAATCACTTGCAATACTTCCCTTTTTGAAATCAATTGAAATAATTTTTCTCAATTTAACTCCTCTCTAGTCTGGATCCATAGATTAAACTAAATATATACTTTGTCAAGTATTAAAAATCTTGAGCTTCTTTGTGGAAATCTCCATAGTCAGATTGGTCAATAGGGAGGAATGTTGACTTCTTTTCATCAAAATATAATTCAACCTTTCCTGTAGGTCCATTTCTGTGTTTTTCGATAAGAATCTCAGCAACGTTTGGTCTCTCTGATGATTCGTTATATTTATCCTCGCGATGAATAAACATAACGACGTCCGCATCTTGTTCAATTGCACCCGAGTCTCTAAGGTCGGATAGGCGAGGGCGACCACCACGCTGTTCAACGGCACGCGAAAGCTGTGAAAGAGTAAGTACGGGGACATCAAGTTCTCTTGCTAATTGTTTTAATCCTCGCGAATTTTCGGCTACTTGCTGAACCATGGAATCTGACGCCTTTGATGTTAGAGGGATCATTAACTGAAGATAGTCAACAACAATCAGACCAAGGCCTTTTTCCATTTTTAATCTTCTTGCAACAGATCTC
>CAZOXE010000038.1:0-5100 GCA_964583835.1 uncultured Candidatus Saccharibacteria bacterium
CAAAAGACATTTTACTCGCTCTTGATTTAATTTTATAATATTAAAGTAAATTTGATTATTAGTAATCTAAAAATTTATGAATAAAAAATATTTATTTTTAGCTTTTGCATTTGTTTTTTCTTTCTTTCTTTTTGGAGATGCGCAGGCTGCAGTCACTTGCACATTTGACAGAGATCTAGAGCTTGGAATGAATGGTGAGGATATTAGGTGTCTTCAGAAATATTTAAATGGTTCAGGTTATGTTATAGCAAAAACTGGTGTTGGCTCACCTGGAAATGAGACAAGTTTGTTTAGGGAATTGACTAGAGAGTCGCTAAAAAAATGGCAGGAAGCGAATGGAATAAACCCTGCTACAGGTTATTTTGGGCCAGTTTCAAGAGCAAAATATAAAAGTTTGATATCAGGTAGTTTAGCAAGTTCAAATACATCAAATTCAGCTACAACCACTACATATACGAATATACCAAGTACAGTAACTTCTACTCAAAGTGAAAAAGCTACAGAAGTTGCGGTTAGAAAAGCTATCAGGTCAGCCATTGATAAAATTAACAGAGCTCGTGATGAAATAGAAGACGCAGAGGATGATGGACTCAATGTTGATATCGCGAATGAGGAATTAGAAGATGCAGAGGCAGATTTATTTAGTGCAATGGAGGCATATTTTGATGGTGATTTAAGTCAAGCGCTTGACGATGCTGATGATGCGATAGGAAATGCCGAAGATGCTTTTGAGGATGCTGGTGGAGAGACACAGGAAACAAAAGCAGAAAACGCAATTGATGACGCTCAAGATGCAATTGACGATGCATGGACTGAAATAGAAGAAGCTGACGACAACGATGACGATGTAAGCGAAGCAGAAGATTTACTTGAAGAAGCAGAAGATAGATTAGAAGATGCAGAGGATGCGCTTGATGACGAAAGTTATACAGAAGCAATTGATATTGCAGAAGAAGTTGAAGATATGGTTGATGATGCACTTGATGCAATCGGAAGCAACCAAAAAGATGATGCTGATGACGCAATTGATCAAGCGCGAGATGCTATTGATTATGCTCAATCAAAGATTGATGATGCTGATGATGACGGAGACGACGTAAGTGAAGCTGAGGATATATTAGAGGATGCTGAAAGTGCACTTGAAGACGCAGAGGATGCATACGATGACGAAGATTATAGTGATGCGTTAGATTTTGCAGAAGAAGCTGAAGATCTTGCAGACGAGGCTATAGATGCTTTGTAAAAATTACCTTTAGATTAAAAAACACCCGCTAACTGCGGGTGTTTTGTTATATTTGCATGATACCCTTTAAGGTGTATCTGTCTCTTCCATCCCAGGAAATCTCACCAGAAAGAACTTTGTTTGTTACTAAAGGTTGCCACTCATGTTCTGCTTGATTCACTCTTCTTGCAAGAGTATCAGGAGTGTCATCCTTCTCGATTCTTACCGATTTCTCAAAAAAGATCGGTCCTTCGTCGTACTTTGGCGTTACGAAGTGCATTGTAACGGCAGACTTGGTCACTTCTCCTCGTTTAAATGAATCCATGACTGCTTCGTGTACATGGTGACCATACATTCCTTTGCCACCAAACCTCGGTAAAGGTCCAGGGTGAATGTTAAAAGTTGTTCTTGGGTCTAGTCCAGACACAAGTTTCAACCAACCAGAAAGAGCAACAAAATCTGCTCTAGTGGCACTGACTATCTGTTGATAGTTTTTTTCTTCCCAAGGGCCACTGAAATGAATGAATTTGATTCCCAGTCGATCTGCCTTTTCTCTCACACCACCATTGTCGTGATTTGAAACGACTGCAACTATTTCTGCATTTAATCTTCCGTCACGAGAGGCGTTTACTAAATTTAGAAAACCCGAACCACCACCTTCCTTTGAACCTGAAGCAAAGATTAACAATCTTGGTTTCATTATTTCACTCATAGATAACAATCATACTTATTGACAAATAAATTACAAGCAGTATTTTGTGTAAAGGAACAAAAGGAGTTCATTATGGAATTAGAAGAGATTGATGCTCATTCAAAGCAAAGAATCGGCTATATTCACGATAAGAAATCACTCGACAGAATGCTCACTGCTTTTGAACAGGATTTTGGGATCCCAATGGGGGCTGACGATTGGCCAGACAGAGTCATTAATATGATGCGAAGAATGAGGCTAGGCGAGAGCCTTGGAAATGAAATACGAGCGAGGCTCGACGATCTCAGGAAACTAGTCGTTCGTTATGATTCTCAGTTTGATCAAATTCGAAGTGTTCGATTGAAACTTGATGAAGGAAATAGAAAAAGGCGCTCAGACATGGAAAAAAAAGCTGAAGCTGAGTTTAGGGCAACTCAAAAGGAGGGAGAATGAGCAAATCAGTTAAAGTCGGTGTGGTTGAACGTAGAAGAAATTACACGTGGTATATCTGTCCTCTTGATGGTTGGACCAATCAGGTTATCTCTCGAGAAATACGAGAAGAGAATGCGTATTCCGAGATTGAGGTGTCTGTACAAGGGGTTTGTATAAAGAAAAAGCTTTGGGAGTGCGATTTTGACACCCTGATGAGGGTCAGATCGAGCAAGAAACGATTGAATTTGAGATTCAAAATCTGGGTAAAGGAGGGAGGTGGAATAATTAGACCTGCTCCTCCATGGATGAAATCTTGATATAAGGCGGATTCATTTCTGCTTTTTTATTGATATATTTGATATCTATGTTATAATGATGCCAGACTTCAAGGAGGAAAAATGGAAGGAATAGAGTGTTTTGTTACCAATGTCATGGGTTGGGAGTCCTGGAAAGATGTACTTGGCGACCTTTCAATCTATTCGTTTGTTGTTGGTGTGACGTTCCTGTATTTCGTTCGTCGAACTACAAATCAGTGGTAAAACACTGATTTTTTATTGATTTAAGATTTCTATAATTACTCTTTTAATTAAAGTGAGGATTGGTTTTTGTACAAGTAATTTGTGTATTCCCAAAATGCATCGTTCCCCAATATTTTAGAAACGCATTCTGCTGTTTCTGCTGCTGGTAGAGCCACTTCGTGCCCAGGAATTGCTGTCAGAGGCAAATGTCTGTAAGCCAGTCTGACATCAGATCTCTCGGCTAGAATTTGTTCGAGCGTTCCCACAACTCGTGAACAGAAAGGACATTTATAGTCTGAAAATTCAAGAATAGTTATTTTTGCGTCAGTGCTACCGGTTATATGTTCTGAGTCATCAATTGGTCTAATTACTTTTGAAATATTTTCAACTTTATTTTCCGGTATTTCATTTGCAATTAATCCATCAATCACATTATCAAACACTTCTTTTGGCTGAGCTCCAGAAACTGGGACGGCAATATCGTTTGGTCCAATAATTAGAAATGATGGTGTGCCAGAAATTCCAAGTGTTTGTGCTTCTTTGATGTCATCTGAAACAGCATTCTTTATTTCATCTGTTTGAACACATTTGGATAGATCCTCTTTATTTATACCAAGTTCTATTGCTTTATTTGTGTAAATTGGAATCGCTTCACTCTTTTGCTCAATATTTGGTTTGTTGTAAGCAATCGCTATCGCAATGATTATTCCCGCTATTACTATTGCTGTTGGGATATTTATAAATCCTTTGTGTTTTCGTTTAAACATCATGAAAATTAATTGTAAGCTTACAAATTATACTATTTTGATACACATATTCAAAATACGGCTCTATTTATAGGTATTACACCGATTCAATAAGTAAAAAATACCACTTGACAAATTAAGTGGATCTGCTATACTGTAGGAAGATCAACGACTGGTGCCTGCCTCTCAAGTAGTATTAAGGACATGAGGGTGAGCGTCGTCGCCTTTAATGTTCTTCGCCAGTAAACATCCTGGTAAGTTGGTTACGGTTGGTGTTAACCCAATCACCAGGATTTTCTCGGTCTCACCGAGGAAATTGCAAAAAATTCAAGTCATGCGTTAGTGATGAAACCCCGTGAGAAGGGTGGAATCATTTATCCACGATGTGTGTCTCGGCTTCTAGGTGGCCACCTGGAATACGAGGCTAATGCAAGCTAAGGTCAGCTTGCGGATGGATAAGCGTGTGATAGACCATTTTGTTGGGCCGGTAGCGGAAACGCACCGGCCCTCTTTTTATTTAAAATAAATAGTTATAAGATATACATATAAACTAATAAATAAAATATGGGATTTTTTGAGCGCGTTGTAGGAAAAACAGAGAAAAGTAAAAAAGAAGAAATTGAGGAGCTTTTGGCAAGAAGAGAGCAAATTCTTAGATTTATTCGTGCTGAAGGGTCCGCTCCACATGATAGTTCTGAAATGATTGGTATTGATCAAAAACTGAAAAAACTAGGTGTAGATGTTGATGCTGAAAGAATAGCAAAAGAAATGGAAGAAGAAGGAATTATTGATAAAGAAGCCGAGATTGCATTAGAGGCTCTTAATAGAAATGAGGCCGAAAAAGAGGAAAAAAGGAAAAAAGAAAGTGCGAAACTTCAGGATTACTACGGAGTAAAGAAATAATTAAAAATCTATTAGTTTTCCAGCGTAGGGAAAACCTGTTCCTAGTTCTTCTTCGATTCTAAGAAGCTCGTTGTATTTTTGTATTCTGCTTGAGCGCGGAGATCCTGCTTTTATTTGTTTGCCTGTGAGGCCGACAGTTAATTGAGATATTAAAGCGTCTTCAGTTTCTCCTGATCTGTGAGAGAACATCGTCCCATAGTTTTCAAATTTTGCTAAATTAACGAATTTTATCGTCTCAGATATGGTTCCAATTTGATTTGGTTTTACAAGCACAGCATTTGCAATATTATCCTCTATTCCTCTTTCAAGTCTTTTGATATTTGTAGCAAAGAGATCGTCACCGACTAATTGGATCTTTCCACCAAGTCTCTTCGTGAGATTTTTGTGACCAATCCAATCATCTTCGGCTAGGCCGTCTTCAATAGATATAATTGGATATTTTGAAACCAATGACTCAATATACCGAATAAATTCATCAGATTTAAGTTTTTTCCCTTCAGTTCTTAATATGTATTCATTGCCGTGCAAAAACTCTGACGATGCTATGTCTAATGCAATAGAAATATCTTTACCAGGAATATAACCGGC
>CAZOXE010000039.1:0-4988 GCA_964583835.1 uncultured Candidatus Saccharibacteria bacterium
AAAGCTTGGAGCGGACCTTCACGTACTTCACCTTCTTCTCCACGATTTTGAAAGCCTAAAATTTCTCCACCAGGCGCACTCATAACCTGTGTTCTTTTTTTGTTTCCAATAATATCACCGAGAAGAATTTGTTTTTCAGGTACCGCTCTTTCAAAAGCGTCAGTAATTACCTTTTGAAAGCCTCCAATAATTTCATCTTGCTGTTCTTTGCTTGAACCATCCCCAAGAGTTACAGTCTCCCCATAGAGAGGTTCATCTTCAACGACGACAACCCCGTCGTCGCCTTCACCGCTAAATCCTCTTGCAATTGCGCTTGCTATGATAATTATTGCAAACATTGCACCTATAAACCCAGTAAAACTTGGTCCTGTGCTTTCTGAAGAACTATCTTTTTTCTTATCTTTCTTATCACCTGCCATATGAAAAATTATATCATTTATGTGATAAAAATTAGTAATTCATTTGTAAATAGATTACAAACTTGTCTCAAAATCCTTTCCAACAGAAAATAATTGATCTTCCCCAAAATGTCGTGCAAGAAATTGGATGCTTACTGGAAGTTTCTTATCATCTCTCAAGACAGTTCCAGATGGTATCGAGATCGCTGGTATTCCAGCTAAATTAGCGCTGACAGTAAAAATGTCAGCAAGATACATTGAAAGTGGATCGGATGATTTTTCACCAATTTTAAACGCTGGGACAGGAGACGTTGGCATTGCAATTATATCAACATCGTTGAACGCCTTATTTACATCTTTTCTCATTAATTCACGCACCTGCACGGCCTTGTAATAAAATTCGTCAGCATAACCCGCGGACAATACATATGTTCCGAGCATTATCCTTCTTCGAACTTCTTTGCCAATCAGATTTCCTCTTGTCTTAAAATAATCTTCAATCAAATCCTTACCTTCTATCTTGTTTCCGTATTTGATTCCATCATATCTAGCCATGTTTGATGAAACTTCTGCAGGCATAATTATGTAATATATTGCAAGAGAGTAATCAAGCGCTGGAATTTCAATATTTTTAATTTCATAACCAAGCTTATCAAGTTTTTTGAGAGAATCTTCAAAATTTTCCAAAACATCTTTATCGATTCCCTCCTTTATAAAGTTTCTAGGTACTCCAATTGTTTTTGGTTTCTTATTCGTCCCATCCTCTTGTGAAGTAGCATCCATTGGATCAACACCTTTAATTTCATTAAAAATGATTTCTGCGTCAGAAACATTTTTTGCAAATGGCCCTATAACATCAAGAGAACTTGCCATTGCCATGAGCCCATACCGAGAAACACTTCCGTATGTCGGCTTTAAACCAACAACTCCACAAAAACTTGCTGGTTGTCGTATAGATCCTCCGGTATCTGAACCAAGTGCACCTAATACTGTTCCTGAAGCAACTGCAACTGCAGAGCCACCTGATGAACCCCCAGGAACACGACTATCGTCATGAGGATTTTTGGTTGGACCATATGCAGAGTTTTCAGTTGAGCTTCCCATTGCAAATTCATCCATATTTGTCCTACCTATCCAAACAACACCTTGATCAGACAATTTTTTTGAAGCTGTTGAACTGTAAGGAGCAATGTAACCTTCTAAAACCTTTGATGAAGCACCAGATTTTTTATCTTTTATTAAAATATTATCCTTGATTGCAAATGGAATACCCGTCAACGCCTGAGACTTGCCTGTATCAATCATGTTTTGAGCGATCTTTGCTTGCTCCATAACATCAGTAAATACTTCCCTGTAAATATTCAGATTATTATTATCCTTAACAAATTCAAGAGACGCCTTAACTAAATCAACAACCTTAATTTCCTTGTTATCAAGTTTTTCACGAGCCTCTTTGATTGTAAGATTAGTTAAATCCATTTTAATCCTCCATCTTTAATATTTTTTTTGTCTTGAACCTTCCGTCTTCTGATTCTGGAGCAAGAGAGAGTAATACTTCTTTGTTCTCAGCGCTTGTATTTTCATTATCGTCGTCTCTCGTGATGTTTTTTTGACTCAAATCAGAAGATACGACGTCTTTTGAGGACACCTTTTTAATTTTTTCTACATAGCCCAAAATCGCATTGAGGTCGCCCTGTAGACCGTTCTTTTCTTCTTCTTCAAGTTCAAGCCTTGATAAAATGGCGAGTTTTTCAATTTCCTTGATATCAATCATTAATGAAATAATATCAGTTTTTAAATATTTTCACAGAATTGACAAAGTTCAATTATGAATTATCTTTACAGGTAGAAAGGTTTTAGAAATGACTATAAATTTAACGACTGAAAGAGCGTGGCTTGCAATAAGCGAAAGACTTGGCGAAAAAAGCATATTATCATCAAGTGACCCAAGGAGAATAAAACTTAGTCAGGAGTGCACCAAGAAACTAATAGCGCTTGGAAAAGTATTCAGAGAAGAAACGGGAGAGATTGAACTAGATGATGATACTCAAGTTGGTCCTGAAGGATTAAAAGCGTTAAATGAGCTCCTTGATTGGATAGAAAAAGTATTCAATAACTCCTAATGGGGTTATTTTTTTAATAAATTATTAAATTCTGACTCTGATAAAGTTTTTACACCTAGACTAATCGCATCGTCATATTTTGACCCTGGATTTTCGCCAGCAATGACAAAGTCAGTATTTTTTGAAACCGAGCTAGATATCTTTCCACCGAGCTCCTTTATTTTTTGCTTTGCTTCATCTCGAGACATAAGAGACAAGGTTCCGGTAAGAACAAAGGTTTTGCCCGATATTGCTGATTCAATTTTTTGTTCTTTTATTGGTCTAACATCAATAACTTCAAGTAAATTATTCAATATCTTTTGATTGTCTTTGTTTCTAAACCAGGATATTATCGCATTTGCGACTACCTCACCCACTCCATTGATATTTTCAAGGTCTTCAAGTGATGCGTTCCTTATTTTTTCAATTGATCCAAAATGCTTTGCAATATCGTATGCGGTCTCCTCTCCAACTTGTGGTATTGAAAGACCGATAATAAATCTATCAAGTGAAACTTCCTTTGCTTTGTTAATTGCGTTTATTAAATTGTCTGCAGATTTTTCTCTAAATCCTTCAAGATTAAGAATGTCGCCCCTCTCTATATTGAACAAATCTGAAAATTCGTTAATTATGTTTTCATCTAAAAGTTGATCAATGATTCTTGGGCCGAGACCATCAATATCTAACGCTTTCTTAGAAACGAAATGATAAAACTTTCTTTTGTGTTGCTCATACGAATTCTTATTCACACATCTCCATGCGGCCTGACCAGACACACGTTCTATTGCCCCATCATCTCCACAGAGCGCCACTTTATTTGGAAATTTGAATATTTTTTCTTTTCCGGTTCTCATCTCAAAAAGCACTCTAATAACTTTTGGAATAACATCTCCTGCCTTTTCAAGAATTACAGTATCTCCAACCCTTACATCAAGACGCTTTATTTCATCCTCATTGTGAAGAGTGGCACGAGAAACGACAGTCCCAGCGACCCTAACTGGTCTTAATTTTGCGACAGGAGTAATAACACCGGTTCTACCAACCTGAAGGACGATGTCTTCGACAACTGTTGTTGCTTGCTCTGCCGGAAATTTGAAAGCTATGGCGTATCTTGGCGCCTTACCAGTGTAACCCAAAATATCTTGATACTTCTTTTCATTGACCTTTATAACAACTCCATCAATCCAATAATCAGAATTTTTTGACTTGTCTTTCCATAAGTTCCAGAATTCCATTATTTCTTTAACATTTTTACAAAGTTTAAAATATGGATTTCTCTTAAAACCAAGGCTTTTAATGAGATCAAGTTCTTCAATTTGAGTTTCAGGGGTCTTATCAAAACGAGCAATATCGTATATAAAAGTGTCCAATTTTCTTTCTGCGGCAATTTTTGGATCAAGCTGTCTAATGGATCCGGCTGCAGCATTTCTAGGGTTTGCAAAAACCTCTTCATCGTTCGCCAGTCGCTTTTTGTTTAACATTTCCAAATTTTTCTTTGACATCCACACTTCTCCTTCAACTATTACATCGGCAGGTGTTGTCAGATTTAATGGCACAGATTCAATTGTCTTTACATTATGAGTCACGTCTTCGCCAATTGTTCCATCGCCTCTCGTGGCAGCGCGAATAAATTTACCATTCTCGTATTCTAAAACAATTTTTAGTCCATCAATTTTCAATTCACAAGTATATGACGGAGAAATATCTTTACCAGTTTCTTGCCTTAAAAATCTTTTTACTCTTACATCAAACTCATTTATATCTTCAAAAGTAAAGGCGTCATTGAATGACCATTGAGGAACCTTATGAGGAACCTTTTTAAATTTATCAAGTGGCTTACCGGCGATTCTTTGGGTTGGAGAATCAGGTGTTTTTAATTCTGGATATTTTTCTTCTACTCTATAAAGCTCATCCTTCAATGAATCAAGTGCCTCAGGTGTAATCTCTTCCTTGTCATAGACATGATAAAGATTCCGATGATATTCAATCGTTTCTCTGAGTTTTTTAACTCTCTTTTTTACTTCATCAGATATCTTTTCCATAACTAGTAAACTATTTTAAGAGCTCTTTCTATCTTTCTTTCACCTCCTGATAAACACGGGAGATTATAACCCCTTGACTCAACGATAGTCTGGTTCACGAGATTGCCATTATAATCTCCATTTTTTGTAACCACAACTTTTGAACAAGTCCCATTCTCTGCGATATCAAACTCAAAAGTATTTACGATATGATCTGAATTATCACCAGCATTTACATTTATCGAGGCGACCTCAGCACAAGAGATACTTGATGGAAATCCTGATTTTTGTTCTTGTGATTTAAACGCATTCTTTTTAATATCCCAGAAGAGTGCGCATTCTGCGCCAGTGTCAGATGCATAAAAGGCTAACTGCGAATCCCTTCCTGCAGCAGATAATTTTATTTCCTTCAAAGTTATGGCGATTATTCCAACTCCTAAAGCAAGGACAAGACTTGAAACAAGAAC
>CAZOXE010000040.1:0-4836 GCA_964583835.1 uncultured Candidatus Saccharibacteria bacterium
GCTTAAAGTCCTCCGGATAATCTGCCTCTGCCATAATTACTTCACCATTAAGATTCTTAAATTTAATACTTTTTGCATGCAGCGCCAATCTCTCAAACCCTAAAACACAAGATTTTCTTGGTGCATATAATGTATCGCAAAGCACAGGATGGCCAATAGCTTTAAAATGCACTCTTATTTGATGAGTTCTGCCAGTCACTGGTTCGGCTTCAACAAGAGAATATTCACCAGACTCATCTAATACTTTATATAAAGTCTTTGCTTCTCTCATTTCTCCACGAGCCCCTTTTTCTGCTGACCACTTTCTAAAATCAGATTTTGATCTGCCGATTGGTAAAACAATCTCTCCCTTTTTTTCTTTAAGTTTACCCCACACGATTACTTGGTATTTCTTTTCTACAACATGACTTTGAAATTGCTTTTTTAAATGTGAATGTCCTTCGTTAGTTTTTGCAAGAAGGAGACAGCCTGAAGTACCTCTGTCTATTCTGTGAACAATCCCCGGTCTATTAATCTTTTCACCACCAGAGAGGATGGTTGGTTCTCCAACATCTTTAGATTCTGGATAATTTTCAATAAACCAATCACACACAGAAGGCTCGTTGGTTTTTCCATCATAGTGAACAACCAACCCTGCAGGTTTGTTTATTGCAAGAATATGATCATCCTCGTAAATAATTTTTATATTCATAAAAAAACTTCCGCAAATTGACGGAAGTGTTAGCTGGCGCAAATCACAAAATCATCGCTTGAATCAACTTTTGTGATAATTCGGGCATCCTCTTCTCTCTTTTTATATTCGTTGCTTCCAACCCTCACTAGCAACAAGCCGTTACCACCCGAAATTTCAGCGACATCAAGGTTCTCTTTTTTTGCCTTGGCCAGAGCCTCTTCTGTTGCCTTTTCATTGAGATCAGTGACACGCAAATCTTCGTATTTCATATCTTTGATCATAATAACATTATTTGCCTATCCTGGCAAGGTGTTCTTTTAAATCTTTCTTTACTCTTTTCAATACGCTTTCATCAGATATTAACTTTGTTGTTTGCCCCGAAACATTAACTAGATATGGATCGTCCTCTCCAAAAGACGTTGTTGCAGCCCCAAAGTCGATAACCCACGGCTCTCCAGTCACTCTGTCTATCATGATATTACCCTCGTGAAGATCACGATGATATAAATCTTGATCGTGAATTTCCTCAAGAAAATCCATTATCTTTGCAAAAAAAGTGTCTATATTAAAATTTTCTGGTAGTGGTGCTCTGCCTTGTAAAACATCATCTATTGAAACAGCGTTTATTGTCTCCATCATCAAAATACTGACAGGCTCTTTTTCTCCACTATCTTTGCTCACCCTATCAGCCTCAATACTTAAAAAAACTTTGGGAACATTGACGATCTTTGATGCCTCTTTAGCTTTTTTTGTAAATTTTCCTTCAATTTGTGCATTGTTGAAAAACAATACTCCTGGTTTTATTGTCTCAGGGGTCATAATTTTTATACACACGCGAGGGTTGTGACCAAGGAAATGTACTTCGGCTGTAGTTCCCTTTCCGAGCATTTCTTCTGTTTTTCCGATCAGCTTCTCCATTGTTTGCAGAAAAAGATGCGGATGCCTTTCAAGAATTTTCTCAAAATGATCTGACTCAAAAAATTTTTCAGTTCTCACTCCTTCTAGTGACATAGTGCGCGATGAGGGATTCGAACCCCCGACCTTCCCGGTGTAAACGGGTTGCTCTGACCAACTGAGCTAATCGCGCAAGTACGTAGATATTAGCGTTAATATTAACAAAAATCAATGAATATCTACATAAACAACATCAATTATTATAAGCGGGTTAGCCTGAGAGTTTTTTATTTTCCTATGTTATTATCAGTCAAAATGTCCTCGTAGTTTAATGGATAGAACACGAGTTTGCGGAACTCGTAATCCAGGTTCGATTCCTGGCGAGGGCACATTACAATCAAAAGAAATCATTTTCCTTCTTAAGAATGATTTCGTATTGTAATGTGCCGGCCGGACTGAAGCGGAGCGAAAGGAGGCGGGGGCTGCGACTTTTTCTTGAGTTCACGAAAGAAAAAAGTTGTGGCCCACACTGACAAAGATTTTTTTACTTAACTAATTTACATCTTGATTTTTGTAAATCATCGTGTTATAATTATCGTTAGCTAGTTCAACAAAAAAAGGAGAAGACAATGAAGAAGCTGATTCTGTGTGTTATTGCGGTTCTGGTTGGAATGACTGCTGTTGGATCAGAATTCAAGCCTTTCATCCCAACTGAAAACATGACAATCGATAAGATCATCGATGGTCCGGAGGTACCAATAAAAGATATTCTCAAGGAAGATAAATGGTCAGCCGAGCTGACCATCAGTGCGGTCAGTATGTATGCTGATACACGAGCTGGAAATCTGTGGCACGAAAAACCGTGCCTACAAGCAGATATCTTTGTCAGCATGCCATTTAATCTCTATATCGATCTTTGGGGGTCGATGTCAACCAATGGAAAAAAGGAAGGTGACTGGGGTGATGAAATCGATTTCGCTCTTGGTTGGAAACCTTCATTTTGGGGATTTGATTTCGATTTTTCCATTGCGATGTGGGACGTTTGCGACCTGTTCACATGGGGTCGTTATGACGTCGCAACATCGACCGTTGATGTTTCAAAAACACTTAACTTGTCTCGTTCAAATTCTTTGACGATTGGAGTCGCTTCGGAATATCTCTGGGAAATCAAAGGTAATTTTGAGGGGTTGGGTGATGGTTGGTACAATTGGATCTATCTAACCCACAGTTGGAACATCCTCAAGTGGTTAAAGCTCGAAAATCACATCCGCGTGGTTCATGACGATGGGTATGCAGGAACGGATGTTGCACTCATTGGACACCACAAAGTTTCCCTCAAAGCTCAACTTTCAGAAAGGTATTCAGTTGGGGTATTCATGAGTACGTTTACCCCTCTCACAGGACCACTTCATGTAAACAGTCTTGTGGGACCGGATGACGAACGTGACACTCAAGAAGTATTCGGTATTGAATTTGGTTGTTTGCTCTTTTAATAAGCAGTAGGACCAGTAGCACTAAAAATGCTACTGGTTTTTTTATTAAAACCCAAAATAGTCCATCAGTTTTTCTGCAATTGGTTCGTAGAGCTCTTCTTCGTGTAAAAACTTCTTTAACAGCTCCCTTGCTTCATCAGCAGACACCTCGTTTGTTATAGGGAAAACAAGAATTGGCATTATCATTTTCTTTGATTTCAAAATCAATTTTTTCTTGTCTTCGTGTTCGCTTATCCAAAAAGATTCAAGAGAAGTATATGTGTATAATGTCTTCCCTACTTTCACACCTTTGTTGTTTATTTCATAGTCTAAAATATCCGGCTCTCTCTTTGCATAATGAGTAATCGTAAAAGCCCCAAGAAGTATAAGTACGGCAAACAAGATGTTGTTTGTTATAAGAGCAACAAGAGCGAGTGCAACAACAATTATTCCGAACGCCCAAAACCAATCAGGACCCTTGTGTCTAAATTCATATTCGTGAGTTTGCCAAGAAATTTTATCTCTCATTTAAATATTATAGTGCATCTTTAGCAAAAAAGTACTCATAAAATTGACTAACCATTACACAAAGCGAAACAACTCCAACATAGACAAGAATAAGCGTCTCAAATCCAATCTGGATTTTATAAATTAAACTCAAAACTAGTAAGCTGTACCAAGAAGAAATTGAAACGGCAGAAAAAGCAAAGGAAATTTTTCTTAAAAGATCTCGCGCGCTCTCTGTTTCCTCCTCAAAGCTTCTAGACCAAATCAGTTTTCTGCCAGAGATTAAATAAAACATTATTCCGTTTATTAAGATAACTCCCGCGACAATGGATCTGATAACGTAATTCGGAGAACCAACTGAAGCAACGGGGTTTGCCATAAAACCCAAAAACAAACCGATCACAACCAAAGCAATAGGTATCCAAATATTAATAAAGAATGTTTGTAACTTCAGAATCTCTGATTGATTGAGATTAAACCTCTTAAAATAACGGAGGAATCTTAAGTCTCCCAACGTTGAAAACCATAGACCTAACACAAGGCCTATTATATAAATGGCCGACCAGACAACTTTGTAATCTTCAAAAAATGCAGTGTAGGCCTGTAGTGATTCAAACATATGGGCATTTTATCACACACAAAAATCTTTAGAAGATAGAAAAAAAATAAAATATATGCTAGTCTGAAATCCAAATTGGAGAGGTGGCTGAGTGGATTAAAGACAAAATGTTTTGTTTTTAATCCGTTTTCCTGAAAGAGAAAATTGTCGTTGTTGAGCAAAGCGAAACAGACAATAGGTGGACGACTTGTCGAACACTCAGACAACCCTTAGTATAAAGAAATGGAGAGGTGGCTGAGTGGTCGAAGGCGACAGTCTTGAAAACTGTAGGGTTCGAAAGGGCCCCGTGGGTTCGAATCCCACCCTCTCCGCATTAAGAACTTGTTATCGGCATGATATATTGAGATAGATGAAACTAAAATACAAATTAACTATTTGGGCGATTGTAATTGATTTATTACTCTATTTTCTTCTTTTTCACTCCGGAGTAACGCTCCCTTTTATAAACCCAAGTCCTGAAGAATATGCTCAGCAGTTTACGAGTTTTCCTAGAAACGCTATGCAACTATATATTTGGCTCGGTCTTCACCTCCCAACCTCGTATATTGTCGACTTATCTTTTTCAAACGAATTATTAGGTTTATCAGTCATTCAAACCGGAGTAATATTTTTTGGCATAGGTGCATTCATTGATCGTCGTCGAGAAAAGAATGGTAAAAAATAATTTGTAA
>CAZOXE010000041.1:0-4799 GCA_964583835.1 uncultured Candidatus Saccharibacteria bacterium
ATCTAAAAGTCTTTTTTCCGTCTCTCTTAAATATCTGTTACAAAACTCAGTAACTTTCGGAAAAAACCTTGAATGAATTTCATGTCGTCCGAGAAACCAAGCTCTTAAAGTTTCAAAACTCCTGAGCCCAACAGCGTCCATGAATTCCTTCGAGGTATACAATCCGAGCGCGAGTTGATCACAAAGAAGCAGGGCCTCTTTCTGAATCATCTCTCTTTCATAGACCTTGAATCCAAACATCGCAAGCATTAGCCTAATTTTGACTAGACTCTGGTTCGTCCAACATAAAGTCCCCTCTCTAAGCCACTGATATAACGTCCTGTGCCTTATTCCAAATTTCTTTGCGATCTTACCACACTCGCTCCAATTGGATATCTTTTCTGACTTCATCAAAAATTTGAAACATTGTTCCATCTTGCCACCAAACACTTGAGACATAAGACCTCCTTTTCTATTCCGAGTTGAGTCTATATTGAACAAGTACGCAAGTCAAATTAATTTTTTGAGAAAATGGCTTCAATGAATTTTAATGTTTGTGGAGCGTAAAAAGTCAAAGGATGTGAGAGCGCCCAGACTTTTTTGTTTATTATAGCCATATTAAATATCGCATTCGTTCCGGGAAACACCATCAAATCGAGTGGATTATAAACCGAATAGTACTTTAGCCCATCATAATGACTGTCTAATAATTTTAATAATCTACTATTTGGTCTTAAATCTATTGAACCTTTTGCATTCAATAGATACGCCATCAAGGATCCTTTGTGTGGGGTACATAACGTTACAACTTTTTCAATATTATTTTTCAATTCCGGGAAGATTCTTATCATCTCTCTGAATATTATTCCACCCTGACTTATTGCAACAACAAAAATTTTTTCTTTTAAGGATCGACTTTTTATATACTCTCCCAGCTCTTTTGCAATATCTTCAATGTGAACTTGTCCAAATCTTTTTTCATACAAAAAGTTATGAAAAATTACGTCAGGAAACTTGCTCTTTAAATATAACTGAATAGGTATGTATTCATGCTTTCCACCACCAAATCCGTGAATGAATAAAACGTTCATAATTTTCAAAAACTCGCCATCAAAACAGTCCAGAATTCGTCTCTGCCATATTCTGGGTTATCTTTAAATTTATTTCTTATGATTTCATCTACTCTCGACTCAACAAAAATCTGATCAAATGGCTTATCATGTGGAATCAGATTTAATTTGTATAGATAATCGTCAGCATATCCTGTAAATAGTCTTGCATAATGAAATGGCACACTTCCCTTTTTGATTCTATTTGCTGAATCAGCAAGTAAGTTTGTACAGTTTGATGTCACGGTGTTATAAAACTGAGGATTTGTTTCAAGACCATGTGCAATTTTAGACACATCAACAAAAAGAGCTCTCGCTGATTCTTTTGAAATTAACAGAGGATACATATACAGATCCTCTTCGTAATAAATTGCTCTTTGCGCCAAAGAATCTGCAGGGTGCCCAAACGTATACCAAATCTCATACTGGTTCAATGTACCTAGAATCACTCCATAATCCTCGTCTTTTTCTTTTCTTGCTTCAATAGATACTGAGACAGCCTTTCCATCTTCAAACTCAAACACAAAGAAAGAGTGCCCCATACCATCCCATTGACCAAAAGGATTAAATAACAAGTACGCTCCAGAGATTTTATCAAGATCAAAAACCTCGTCATAATAATTTTTTGATATCACTTTACCGAATTCATATCTCCAATCACGCAAATTTCGAATTTCAATAGTGTTGTCTGTGATAGTAAAATTTGGCAAAATTTTTGCCTCATCTGCCCAATCTCTATTAAGGGAAGGCCTCCTGAATAAGGAAAGAATGTAAATAATTACAATTAAAACAGCAAGTATTAAGAGTAATCTAAGCAATAATTTAAGAAATTTCTTCATTTAAACTGAATTTTATTTTTTCTTGTTTCTACTTACCCACCACTTATCATCTTTGTTTCCATACCACCATCTATCCGAATCTGTTTGCATAATTTTGTCAGCAAGAATTTTGGCGTTTTTCGTTAACAATCTTCCAACCAGTGGCTTTACCCACGTTTTTGCTCGTTCATTTCCAATGTCGATCTGTTCTTTAAGAGAAAGAAGTAATTCAAGATTATCAGCGTCTTTTGTGATTTTGGCTTCTACAGTCTTTCTTTCATGATACTCATCAAGAAGCTTCTTAACACTATCGCCAAACGGCAATGATTGTGCCAGATCAGAGTGCGCCTTATCTTCGAATCTCTCAGTATACTTTTGATGAACATAATTTAGGTCAGAGATCCTTGATTCTGAGACGTCATGAAAAACGGCCATTTGAACGACCTTCCCGACGTCAACATTTTTTTCCATTTGAGCAAGACAATACGCAACAAAAGCGACACGATTTATATGTTCAGCCACGCTCTGTTCTCCGCTACCAAGAAAGAAAAAACCACTCCTTGGAGTCTTGGCAAGCATTCCAGCTTCAAATAAAAAATCAACAATTGGATCTAAATCTTTCTTCATAGAGAGATTCTACCATAATAAACAACAGAGTCATTTTGATATAATTGACCAATGAAAGGAAATCTGATTACCGACGTTAGTAAGACAACTTGGGAGGAACTGTTCAAAAAAAGATATAAAAAATACACCTATCTTGTTATATTTCTTTCTATTGTAGTACTCTTCTTGAATCCCATTTTTAGCATCGCAATCTTCTTTTGTTATTATTTTACAATACGAGCAAAAGTGCATAGACAGTTTATCCAAGAGTTTGCAAAAATAAACGGATTTGAATTTATGGAAAAAATGGAGGCTGGAATGTTTTCAGGTAAACTCTTCAGTATCGGTCACTCAAGAAAAGTATATTTCGTTGTATCAGGCAAATATGCTGATTATCCTATAAAAATATTCAATTACGAATACATTACTGGAAGTGGTAAAAATAGCCACACTTACGCTTTTACTGTGTGTGAAATAGAAATAAAAGACACACAATTTCCACACATTTTTTTGAAATCAGATTCAATGTGGCACATAATTCCAGACAACCCCTTTGATAAAGATAAAATTGTGCGTATAAATCTTGAAGGAGAATTTGAAAAAAAATTCAATCTTTACTGTACAGAAGATTATGAGATTGAGGTTCTACAAATATTTGATGAAAATTTATTACGATATCTATCAGATCATGGGAACAATTTTTCGATAGAATTCTCAGGAAATAAAATTTATTTTTATGATGATGTAATCATTAGCAATAAAAACGATCTAGACAATCTATATAACGTCGTTAGAAAGGTTTTAGACAATTCAGGAAACTTAATGAAAAGACTTCACGATGACTTTGAATCTCTTCACGAAGTCTATAGGAAACAATAATTATTCTGTCGCTACTCCGTCAAAATCGGCCTCATTTTCCATTGCCTCTTGTTTTGTAGCTCTAATTATTCCGTCCTTGTGATGTGAAGGAGCATAAATAGTGTAGAGTTTTAAGTCGCTATCATTGGAAGTATTTATAATATTATGTTTTGCTCCTGCTGGTACAATTACCGCATCACCATCGCCTATCTCGTATTGTGTTTCGTTAATTATTACTCTACCCTGCCCTCCATCAATTCTAAAAAACTGATCATTTTTCTCGTGTGTTTCTTCACCAATTTCCTCCCCAGGTTTTAAAGACATTAAAACTAATTGCATATTCTCTCCTGTATACAAGACTTTCCTAAAATTACCATTTTCTATCGTTAATTTTTCAATATTATCTTTATATCCTTTTTTCATAATTTATTTATTACTCTTTAGTTCTCATATATTAAGTTCTTTATATTCTACCACTCTTTATTCTCTCAAGACTGCTATAAAGACTACAATTATATTGCGCATTATAAATGCACCAAATTACACACAATCCATTACCTATAAATCATATTATCTTTGCCGAGAATACTTCAAATGTTAAAACTTGATATAATTACATTATGAATGAGTACAATTGGTATTCCACAATAATCAAACCATATTGGTCACCGCCTGCGTGGCTGTTTGGTCCTGTCTGGACGATCTTGTATATATTGATTGCAATATCTTTTGGAAAAGTTTTATTGATGTTCTTCCGAAAATCAATTCCTTTTATTGTCCTCCTTCCTTTTATATTAAATTTGATATTCAATTTCTCCTTTACACCCCTACAGTTTGGTTTGAAAAATAATTTACTTGCAGCAATTGATATATTACTCGTATTGACTACATTAATTTGGGCAATGATTGCAATCTTTCCACACGCAAAGTGGATTGCATATATTCAAATTCCTTACTTACTTTGGGTTTCTTTTGCAACAGTATTACAGCTGACAATTACTTATTTGAATAGGTAAAATTCTGCGCGAGAGACGGGACTTGAACCCGCAACCTTCCGCGTGACAGGCGGATGCTCTAACCAAGTTGAGCTACTCCCGCAATATGCAAAGGATATTGCGTTACATTAATTTAACAGAATTCTTACCCATAATCAAATACAAAAAAAGCCCCGGCGCCTAGCATTCAAGCTAGGTCGTCGGGGCAAAAGATCTGACTGATTAACCCTTACCTCCTCCGTAGTAGATTGGCTGTTCCTCAATCGACTTATATTCCAGATAGATCTGATACACGCCGTCCTCTTCGAATCGTGCACGCACATCTCCATCTGGAAGAATCGTGAGCTCAATGACAGAACCATTGACCACATCGTAAGACCATGCCTTCACAGGATGCACGATGATCGTCTGTTCACCACTCATGTAATAGAACG
>CAZOXE010000042.1:0-1386 GCA_964583835.1 uncultured Candidatus Saccharibacteria bacterium
CAAGGATAGCCCTATCTCTGAGGCTTTTTAGATCACTACCATCTGGGGCATGGAGTAGGCGATAAAGTTCATCGTGCGAAATTAGGTCCAAAGATCTTTCGGGAACCTTAGCAAGCTCAATTTTTTCAGGAGATAATGATTTGATCTCTCTTTTTGCGAGGTATTTTAGAAAGGACCGAAGGGCAATAAGGTAATAATTCTGGGTTTTCTTCTTTAAAGTATCTCCTTCACTGCCTGATTGACGGTTCAACCAGAGCCGAAACTCCCTTATTAAATTATCGTTAATCTGATCGGTGTTTTTAATTTTAGAAAACTCAAAAAAACGGTTTAGATAATGGTCATAATTTGTTACGGTTCTCAAACTTCGACCTTTTTCTATTTCGAGATATTCAAGGAACTGGCGTTTTAGATTATTTATATCCATTAACTATATTTTATCATAGTGTCGTAAAATCTTTGAAAACAAAAAAGTAGAGTTCTGTGTTTTTTATTAAAGGAGTTGACCAAATGGATAAAATATGTATAATATTGATTCAACTCAACACTCTAAACCATTTTGCTTCGTAAGCGATTTGGAAGAGTAGGAGGAAAGTATAAGCGACAAAAGCAGAAAAGGGTTCAGAAAAAGCTTGCGCGCCAGAGTAGACGCACTAAGGAGAGTTGCCGACAACGGCGCGACTCCGGAACAGGCAAAAAAGGGTCTCGAGGAGTTCGAGGCTCTGATGAAGGGGATCCGCGATAAGCAGTTTACCTTCGCCGACATGTGCTCGAATCGGACTGAGATGCACAGGATAGGCGACGCCTTGAAAATGAAGGCCTAAGCAAAGATCTTTCATGCCCCGACGACGCAAAGGCGTCATCGGGGCTTTTTTTATAAGATATTGCAAATAAATGGTATTTGTGCTACATTATTCTGACAATGCTTACCAAAACAAAAAAGGAGAAAGTTATAAAAGAAGCTCAAACCCATGATAAAGACACGGGTTCTCCTGATGTGCAAATCTCTATTTTGTCAAAAAAGATAGATGAATTGGCGAAACATTTGAAGAAAAATCCAAAGGATTATCACTCAAGAAAGGGTCTTTTAGGAATGGTTTCACAAAGACAATCACACCTTAAGTTTCTTCAAAAGAAACACCCAAGAAGATACAGTGCACTTATAAAGAAAATTGGATTGAAGAAGTAATTCAACCATCTATTTATTTTGGTGTTATAATTTTTAAGAGAAACATTTTAGTTTTTCAATAAGTAAAGTAAGTATTGTTTTATTACGATAAACATTTTTTATGTCAGTTATTAAACACAAAGAGCAGAGAGTCGGAATTTTTATAGATACACAAAACCTATATCACAGCGCAAGGCACCTTTATCATTCAAAAGTAAATT